>PLMM01000199.1:9672-12279 GCA_003142495.1 Gemmatimonadota bacterium
GTGGTGGTGCCGCGAACGATCGAGTCGTCGACCATCACGACGCTCTTCCCCTTGAGCACCTCGCGCACCGGGTTGTACTTGACCTTCACTTTCTGCACGCGCCCCGCCTGGCTCGGCTGAATGAAGGTGCGGCCGACGTAGTGNNGGCTCGATGAAGGTGCGGCCGACGTAGTGATTGCGAATGAGCGCGAACTCGAGCGGAAGGCCCGTTTCCTCAGCGAAGCCGAGCGCCGCCGCATTCGCGGAATCCGGCACGCCGAAGACGAGATCTGCGGTGGGCGCGGGACACTCGCGACCGAGCTGCCGGCCGAGCTCGCGACGCGCGTGATCGACCGAGCCGCCGTCGAAGATACGGCTGTCGGGGCGCGCGAAGTAGACATACTCGAAGACGCAGCGCTTGAGATCCACTTGCTCAGGGATCTTCACCGAGCGAATGCCGTTCGAATCGATGATCACGATCTCGCCGGGCTCCACATCGCGCAGATGCGACGCGCCGACAATGTCGAGCGCGCAGGTCTCCGACGCGAAGACGTAGCCATCGCCGAGGGTGCCGAGCGAGAGCGGGCGCCAACCGTGCGGATCGCGCGCGGCGAGGAGCGTGTCGCCGATGGTGACGGCGAGGCAATACGCGCCCTCGACGCCGCGCAACGCCTCCATCAGTTTGTCCTCCGGGCGCTCACAACGCGAGCGCGCGATGCGATGCACGAGAATCTCGGAGTCCATCGATCCCGAGAAGATTGCTCCCTGGTCCTCGAGCTCGCGCCGCAGCTCGGTGGCGTTGACGATGTTGCCGTTGTGCGCAAGCGAGATGTTCCCATCGCGGAAGCGCGCCAGAATCGGCTGCGCGTTCTCGATGGTCGACGATCCCGCCGTGCTGTAGCGCGTGTGGCCGATCGCGAGCGAGCCGCTCAGCGCCGCGGTCTCCGCTGCGCCGAGCCCCTCGGACACGAGCCCCATGCTGCGCACGGCGCGCGCTTGCCCGTCATCATCGACGGCGACGATGCCAGCCGATTCCTGCCCGCGATGCTGCAGCGAGTACAATCCAAGATGCACGAGCGCGCCGGCATCCTGCACTCCGCGCACGCCGAATATTCCGCACATGTTCTAGGCGCCAGATGGTTGGGGATGTTGCTCCTGCACCGCGACCTCCGCGATCGACGCGTCCATGATCTTTGGAATTGCGTCGTGATACGCACGCGCGAGCCGTTCGAGCGGAGTACGAATGACGCGCTCGCTCACGCGGATCGTGAAGCCTGCCTCTCGCGCACGCACCTGACCGATCACGCGTGCGGACACTCCGTGCTTTCGTGCGATCTCGAGCACCGTCGAAGACTCCCGTGTACTGACGATGATTCGCGCCTGCGCCTCGCCGAAGAGCAGCGCACGCAGGGGGAGCGAGCTCCACTTACTCAACTCGATTTCCGCTCCGATCGTTCCGTCCGGATCAGCGATGCAGCATTCGGCCAGCGCAACGGCCAGCCCGCCGTCGCTGCAGTCGTGCGCCGAGCGAACGGCACCGGCGCGGATCGCCTCGAGCAGCGCGTCGATGGTCGCTTTCTCGCGCGGGAGGTCGCAGCGGGGCGGGGCACCGGCGACGACGTCGTGAATGCGCGCGAGGTACTCGCTGCCACCCAGCTCATCACTTGGCTCGCCGAGCAACACGATGTCGTCGCCTTCGGTGGTAAAGCCGGAGCGCGTGATGTGGTCGAGAGAGTCGATGAGCCCGACCATTCCGACCACGGGCGTCGGGTGCACGGCGCCGCGCGGATTCTCATTGTAGAACGAGACGTTGCCGCCCGTCACCGGCGTGCCGAGCGCGATGCACGCCTCGCCCATTACGCGCACGGCCTGCGTGAACTGGAAGTAGACCTCGGGGCGCTTCGGATTCCCGAAGTTGAGGCAGTTCGTGATCGCCATCGGTCGCGCGCCCGTGCACGCGACGTTGCGCGCCGCCTCCGCCACCGCGAGCTGCGTGCCCACGCGCGGGTCGAGCGAGACGTAGCGTCCGTTGCAATCGGTCTTGAGCGCGATCGCGCGATCGGTGTGGCGGATGCGGATGACCGCGGCGTCGCCGTCGCCGGGGCGGAGCACGGTGCTCGTGCGCACGGTGGAGTCGTACTGGCGATATGCCCACCGCTTGCTCGCAATCGTCGGCGAGGAGAGCAGCCGCTCGAGCGTCCAGAGAGGATCGGACTCCTCGCGGCGCTCCTTGATCGCGCCTACGTCCCGCGCGCGCAACTCCGCGACCGCGGGATTTTCCTTTGCGGGTGGATTGTACATTGGGCAATCGCTCACGAGCTGCGAGCCCGGGAACTCGGCGACGACACGATCGCCCTCGGTGACGCGATACACGGGCTCGGCGATCACCTCGCCGATGACCGCGGCGCTCAGATCCCACTTCTCGAGGATGGCGCGCACCTGCGCCTCGTGCCCCTTCTTCGCGACGACGAGCATCCGCTCCTGCGACTCGCTGAGCAGAATTTCGTATGGCGACATCCCCTCCTCGCGCACCGGCACCTTCGAGGTATCGATGCTGACGCCTACATCGCCACGCGCCGCCATCTCCGCCGATGACGAGGTGAGCCCCGCCGCGCCCATGTCCTGGAT
>PLMM01000148.1:0-9858 GCA_003142495.1 Gemmatimonadota bacterium
CGTATTCCTCCAGACCGAGTGCACGTCATGTCCACCGCCGCCGCAGAGCCCAAGCGCGACAAATTTCCCACGCTTCGCGCCCTCGCCCCCGTGCTCGTGGTCGACAGCGTCGACTCCTACCTTCCGTTCTGGACCGATCACCTCGGTTTCGTCCTCACCAATCACGTTCCCGCGCCGGACGGATCGCTCATCTTCGCGATCCTGCAGCGCGGTGACATAGAAATCATGTATCAGAGCCGCGCCAGCGTAGTGGAGGACGGCACAATGACAGCGCAGGATTTGGCCGGGCACTCCGTGGCACTGTTCATCACGGTCGAGTCGATCGACGACGCCGAGCGCGCCGTTTCCGGCGCACCCATCGTCAAGGCGCGACACGACACATTTTACGGATCGACCGAGATCTACGTGAAGGAGCCGGGCGGCAACACGGTCGGCTTCTCGCAGATGCGCTAGCGTCGCCGTGCGAACGCGTGAAGTTCCGCGCGATCAGGGTCGATACGCAACCGACACGTACGCCTGCGCGTGGTGCCGCACCGGCCCGCTGAGCGAGTAGCCGACTCCGCCGAGCAGCCTGGCGCCGGGCACGCGCACGACCCATATGCCATCCGTGTGCCAGCTCCCTTCAAGTCCCACGATCTGACTCCACTCTCCGATCCGATCGTTGGCGCTTCCGATCCAGTAGTACGGGCGCCAGATCGGCCCCGGCATCGAGACACGCAACGTCGCGATCTCGATGCCCGTCGCCACCCCGATCGGAAGCACCGGCATCGAGACGCGCTGCGCGAGAAGCGACGAATCCATGAGCGGCGGCGCGAGACCGCCAAGCGCGAATCGCTCGAACTGTGGCGACGCAACCGACACCGCGCCGTACAGCCCATCCACCGCGATCTCGCGCCCCATCCCGTGCACCGCGAGCGAAGCGGTGAGCACCGCGCGCGACCATCCCTGATCGCCGAGCGCGCCGGCCGCCGCGGTGAGCGTCGCGCGCTCGGCGATACGCCAGTCGCGCGGAGTCTGGAGCGCGCCACCGCCGAGCGAGAGCTGCGCGACGGCGCGCCGCATCGACGGCAGGCTCGGCGGATCCACGGTTCCGTACGACGCGAGCGCACGCACGTTCAGGTCGTGCGATTGCTCGTCATCGTCGAGCTCCGTCCACGCGGAAAGTGCGCGATAGCGCGCGTCGAGCACCGACGGCGCGCTGTAATCGTGCTGTCGTGACGGCTGATTCTCGAGCGCGAACGCCTCGATGCCGACGAGAGGCCGGCGCCCGCGAAATACGGCTCCAATCGACGCACCACTCCAGCTCGCGCGGTCGCCCCACTGCCCTTGCAGCAGCCACGTGAGCTTGCCGACAGGATCGGTACCCGCATACGCGAGCCCGATGGACTTCCCTTCACTCGCCCAGCTCGCCGACAGTAGCAGTCGCTGTGCGCGCGGACCAAGTCCGTACGATCGATCACTCGGAATTGGCGAAACGGCGAGCGAGTCGAGCGTTGCGGATACCGGCTGCTCGACGACCCACGGATAACGCCCGCGCGCGCTATCGGCGCGTGGCGCAGCGGAATTCAGTCGCACCCGCGCGAGATCGAGCCCGCGCGCATGGAGGCGGAGAAAATAGACCCAGCCGCTCTCGCTCACCTCGGGATCGAGCGCCGCCCCGCTCACGTTGGTGAGCGCGGTCGCGATGCCAGTCGCGCGATCCACGCGCGCGATGTTCGGCACGCCGCCAACCTCACTCGCGACCACGAGCTCGGAGCCACCGCGCGCGAACACCGGTGCGTATGCGCTCGCCTCCGCGTCGCCGACGATCGTCATCTCGCCGCCGGATGCAGGCATCGTCGCAACGCGCCATCCGTCCGCTCGCTGTACCGCGAAGGCGATCATGCGGCCGTCGCGCGAGAATCTCGGCCGCGTGTAGAGATGCGTGCGATCGCCCTCGGCGAGCACGGTCATCGCACCCGTCCGGAGCTCCACGCGCACGATGTCGCATCGTCCGCCGGCGCAGCGATCCGCCACCGCCGTGCGCCCGTCGGGCGAGGGGTCGGCGTGGCGGATGCCGGCACCGTGCGTCACGCGGCGCACGGCACCCGTACGCCAGCTCCACACGAAGAGATCGCGGCGAAAGACGCCGTCACCTCGCGCCGCGAGCGCCGTCACCAGCAGTCGCCCGCCGTCCGCGAAGAAGCGCGGCTCGGCGAAGGACACACCGCCGCGCGGATCGAGGCGCGCGAGAACTTCGAGCGGCGGCGGTCGCGACTCGATTGCCGGAACGTCCTCGGGGTCGAGCGCACGCGCACGCGCCGCGCGCGCCAGCGCCACGCTGTCGGGCGCGCGACGCTTGAGATCGAGGATGACGACGCGAGGCGCGTGCTGTGGATCGGTGAGCACGAGCGCCATCAGCGAGTCGTCGCGCGCGAGAGCGGGCGCGCCTGTGGCCCAGTGGAGCCGCTGCACCAACTCTCCCTCGCCTTCCCGCGCCAGCGAGTCGCCGGGAAGCGCGAGCAGCGCGCGCCGCGGCTCGCCATCGCGCGTATCGCGCGCATCGAGCGCGTCGTGCGTGAGCTCCGCGGTGAAGCGGCCGTACAGCTCATCCGGCGGCGCACCGTACACGCCGACGAATGCCTCGTTGAACGACCGCGGCACGCGCGCAGACATTCGCCTCCACAAGTGCACCACGCTCGAATCGCCATTGCGCGCCGCGAGCCATTCGAGAAAGGCGGATCCCGCGAGATACGCCATGTCCCCGCCCTCGAAGCGCGGCGACCCATCGAGCGCGGCGTACGTCGGCAGCTGCCCCTCGATCGCCCACTGTCGCAGCACCGCGGGGCGCCACACGCCGTGCGGACGCCCGATGCCGCGCACGATCCGTCCCTCGACGAACGTGGCGTACCCCTCCGTCACCCACCGCGGCGCGTGCAGGGCGAGCGGGCCGAACTTCACCGGCAGCAGACTCGTGAGCCGCCGCACCCCCGGATTTCTCGACTCGCGTGTGAGGTGCGCGATGTGCGCATACTCGTGGATCGAGAGCTGATCGCTCCACGCGCCGTTGCCCAGCGGCGACGACGGATCCGGGGGCGTTGGCCAGAGGAAGATGAGCGCCTGATCGAGGAGCGGAATCGCGAATCCGTTCGACACGTTGTTCGGATCCTCGACGATCACCATCACCCGCGCCTTCGGTGCGCTGCCGATGAGCGCCGACACAGCATCGTGCGCCGCATCGATGCGCGAGGCCACGTCGCGCGTCCACGGCGCGACGTCATCCGTGTAGATGAAGCGGAAGTAGCGCGTGTCGAGCGTGCGCCAGTGCAGATGCGGCGTCGTCGTTTGCTGCGCCACCGCAACCCGCGCGACGAGCGCGGCGGCGCAGACGATCGAGCCCCACCAAAAGAAACGGAGTGCCGCGCGAGTCATGGCGCCAAGATGCACCCGCGCGGGTACTCCTACAACGACGCGGTTCACATGAGGGGGCCATCGTGACATCTTCCATGCATGACTACCGGGAAGACGCCGATGGAAGAGAGCGCAATGCGGAAGATCGTCGAGGTGCTGCCCTTCGGCGGCTGTCCCATACCAGGCGTCGCGACCTCCGGACAGCCGGATGCCGGCGCGTGGAGCGCCCTCGCCAAGGCGGGCTTCAAGTCCGTCGTCGATCTTCGCGAGGCCGCGGAGCCGCGTGGGCACGATGAAGTCGGCGAGATCGCGCGCGCCGGACTTCGATATTTTCCCCTCCCCGTGAGCCACGAGTCGCTCGGCGACCGACAGTTCGATGCGCTCCGCGACTTTCTTCGCGATCCGCTGAATCGTCCTGTACTCATACATTGTCAATCGGCGAATCGCGTGGGCGCACTGCTGCTGCCGTATCTCGCGCTGGACGAGCACCTCCCGCTCGACGAGGCGCAGCGACGCGCCGTCGCGGTTGGGCTGCGGTCGCCGGATTACTCCGCGATGGCGCTCGACTACGTCAAACGACACGCACAGACGGATGGCTGAATGATTCTGCGCCGCTTCCACGAACAACAGCTCGCCCAGATGAGCTATCTCATCGGGTGCAGCGCCACACGCGAGGCGATCGTCGTCGATCCGATTCGCGATCCCGAGGTGTACATCCAGGCGGCGGCTGCGGCGGGGCTCAACATCACGCACGTGACGGAGACGCACATTCACGCCGACTACGTCTCCGGCTCACGGGAGCTCGTGGCGCGCACCGGCGCGGAGCTGTTGCTCTCGGCCGAGGGGCCGCCCACGTGGCGCTACGCGTTCGCGGAGAGTGACGGAGCCAAGCTTCTTCACGACGGCGACATGTTCGATGTGGGTCGCGTGCGCTTCACCGTGCGCCACACGCCCGGCCACACCCCCGAGCACATCTCCTTCGTGGTAAAGGCGCTCGACACAGCCGAGGAGCCGGTCGCGATTCTCACTGGTGATTTCGTCTTCGTCAGCGATGTCGGGCGCCCCGATCTGCTCGAGCGCGCGGCGAACGAGGCCGGCACGAAGGAGGCGAGCGCGCGCCAGCTCTTCCTGTCGCTCAGCCGCATTCGCAAGCTCCCGGACTATCTGCAGATCTGGCCAGCGCATGGAGCCGGCAGCGCGTGCGGCAAGTCGCTGGGCGACATGCCGTCGTCGACGGTGGGGTACGAGCGCATGTCCAACTGGGCGTTCGCCGAGCGCAACGTCGACGCGTTCGTCGATCGCGTGCTGGAGGGGCAGATCGAGCCGCCGCCCTACTTCGGTGTGATGAAGCGCATCAATCGCGACGGTCCACCGGTGCTCGGCAAGCGCAAGGATCCGCCGTCGCCTCCACCGGAGTCGCTCGCCGAGCTCGGACTCGCGGGCGCGCTCGTCATCGACGTGCGCCAGCCCGATCGCTTCGCTCGCGCGCACGTACCCGGGACGCTCAACATTCCGTGGGGCGGATCGTTCACAACGCTTGCGGGAACGTTGATTCCGTACGAGCACGATCTCTATCTGCTTGCCGACGATCGCGAGACTGCGCTCGCCGCCGCGCGCGCGCTCACCCTGATCGGGCTCGATCGCATCGCCGGCATCTTCGATGAGCAAGCGTGCATCGCCTGGGTCGATGGCGGGCGCGCACTCGGGCGCATTCGGCAGTTCTCGCCGCAGACACTCCTCGAGCAGGTCGCGAACAATGCGGTGATGCTCGTGGACGTGCGCTCGAAGAGCGAGTGGAACTCGGGTCATCACCGCGAGGCGCACCACATTCCGCTCGGCGAGCTCCCGCGCGCACTGGCGACGCTCCCGCGCGATCGACCGATCGCGGTCTACTGCCAGCGCGGCTCGCGCTCGGCCGTCGCGTCGAGCCTGCTCTCCGCTGCGGGGATCGAGGCGGTGAACGTGCCGGACGGGTGGCTCGGTATCGAGGCGGCGCAGGGTTCCTGAGCCGACGCGCGCTCACCCCATCGCGCGCTTCGAGAAGCTGCGCATGCCGAGCGTCCAGAAGATCGCGATGATGATGATCAGTGCCGCGCTCACCGCGCGGAGATCCATGTGCGGCATCCCCGGCGTCAGCACTCCGCGCATTCCCTCGGCGACGTACACGAGCGGGTTAATGAGCACCGCGTACTTCATGAATGGGAACACCGACAGGTTCTGCCAGGGATAGTACGCGCATCCGAAGAAGATCATCGGCGCGACGATCACGCTGAACATCAGGCCGATCTGCTGCGGGCTCACGAGCGATCCCATGAGCAGCCCGAGCACCGAGAACGCGGTGGCGCCGAGCAGCACGATGAAGAGCACGAGCGCGAAATGCGTGGCGGTGAGCCCATCGATGGGCCCCATGATGAGCCGCGCGATCGGGAGCACGAAGAGCGCGGCGATGAGTCCCTGCAACACACCGGCGACGATCTTCTCGAGCGCGATCAGCTCGATGGAGATCGGCGCGAGCAGCCGGTCCTCGATCTCGCGCGTCCAGCCAAAGTCCGCGACCATCGGGAGCGCCACGGATTGCACGCTCGAGAAGGCGAGGCTCACGGCGAGCACGCCTGGAAGGAGCGCCGCCTTGTATGCGCTGCCGACGTAGCCCATGCGCGGCAGCAGCAGCCCGAAGACGACGATGAAGAGCAGCGGCTGCAGCGTCGTGCGAAGAAGAAAGTACGGCAGCTCGCGGCGCGCGACGTTGATGTCGCGGCGCAGCAGCGCGAGGAAGATCCGCCCCGCGGTCGCGCGCTGGGCGACGTCGGTGACAATGGCGGTCATGTGAGCTGTCGCCCGGTGAGAGAGATGAAGAGCGTTTCGAGACTCGGCGGCGCGAGATGGATGTCGCGGATCGCGCGCGCGTGCGCGGTGGCGATGGTGACGAGCGCCGCGATCACCTCGCCGCCGCGATCGCTATAGACGCGCACACTGTTGCTCCCGTGCTCGGACTTTGCCTCGGCGCTCGAGACGCCGGGAACAGCGCGGATGTCGCGCATCAGCACCTCGCCGCTCCCATCGAGCACCAGCTCGATCATCGTGCCGCCGGGCGCGCGCGCCTTGAGCGCCTCTGGCGTGTCGATGGCGAGGAGCTTCCCCTGGTCGACGATCGCCAGGCGATCGCACAGCTTGTCCGCTTCCTCCATGTGGTGCGTGGTCATCACGATCGTGCGCCCCTGCGAGTGCAGGTCGCGCAGGATGGTCCAGAGATCGAGGCGTGCCTGCGGATCGAGACCGACTGTCGGCTCATCAAGGAAGATCACGCGTGGCTCGTGAATCAGCGCGCGTGCGATCATGAGACGCTGCTGCTGCCCGCCGGAGAGCTGCATCACCTTCGCCTCCGATCTTTCCGCGATGCCGAGCTTCTCGAGCAGCGCACGCGCGCGGGAATTGGCAATCGAGCGCGCGATGCCGAAGTACGCTGCGTGAAAAACGAGATTCTCGCGCACGTTCAGACTGCTGTCGGGATTCGGGCGCTGCGGCACGACGCCGATGCGCTGGCGCACGAGCGTCGATTGCGTGCGCACATCCGCGCCTTCGATGATCGCGGTGCCGGATGTTGGCAGCACACGCGTCGTGCAGATGCCGATCGTCGTCGTCTTCCCCGCGCCGTTGGGGCCGAGGAAGCCGAAGAGCTGCCCGTGCGGCACCTCGAGATTGATCGCATCGACGGCAGTGAAGGTGCCGTACCTCTTGGTCAACCCTTTCAGCTGGATCATGTGATCAACGTGTTGTCGGAGGGTGTCGCGCTTTCTTCGCGGCGGCGCTCTGCTTCGCCTCGAGCGTCCAGTTCAGAAACGCCAGCTCATACGCCGTGCGCTTCAACGTGAACGTGCCCAGCGGTGTCGTCTGGATCGCGCGGCCGCGCTCGTCGATCCAGCCGCTCACGATCGTCGAGCCCTGCGGATCGAGCCGCCATCCGCGCACCGTGTCCTCGTGCGCGACGATCCACGTGTGTCGCGCATCGTCCATCGTCGCGCTGTCCGGAATCACGAATAAACTCTCGGCGCCCACCGTCAGCTGAATTTCCTCGGGCGTGCCGGTCGTCGGATCGTAGATCGGATACTTGTAAACGCGCCCCACCTTCGGGCGCGCGGCGAGTGCGAGCGCGAGCGGAACCGTCGTCGGCCAAAATACCGAGCGGCGCACCGTCACCGACGCGGTGTCAGGACGCGCCTTCCCGGCGGTGGTGATGAGCTCGAGCAGCGTGTCCTGGCTCATCTTGCCGCTCACTCTGTACGGCCCGTGATCGCCGCCGAGCTCGAAGGTGAAGCCCCTGAGCCTGAGCCCCGGCGTGAGAGTCACGCGCGCGCGCGCCGCCAGTCGATCGTTCGTGCCCGAGTCCGGCGGATCGATCACGAGCACGTCGCGCACGCTGATCCCCGTCACGCTCGTATCGATCGACGACGACGCCCATCCCACGCGCGTGTCGCCGTTCATTACCTCGTAGTACGCCGATCCGGGAACCACGAGCAGCGCGGCCTCCGTCATCTGCTCGCGCTCGCCCACGAACATTTCCCGGCGCGCGAGCATGGCGAGCCCCACGAGCCAGAGGAAGATGATCCCCGCTCCGATCGATTCGCGACGAGTCATGCTGCGATCACGCGAGCGTCAACGACGTTTCGGAGGTGATCCAGCCGAGATATTTCGAGAGCCCACCCGTGACGGGCAGCGCGAGCAGCTCCGGCACCTTGTACGGATGCAGCTCGGCGAAGGCTACCTCGAGCGAATCGAGCCGCGCCGCGCGCGTCTTGAGGTAGACGATCACCTCGGTCTCGTCCGCGATCTTCCCGTTCCAGCGGTAGAGCGAGCGGACGCCGGGGACGATCTGTCCGCAGGCAATCAGGCGTCGTTCCAGCAGCGTCTTGATGAGCGAGACTGCCTCATCGGCGCTGGCGACCGTGGTCATGACGACCATGGCATCAGTGTGCGACATCAGGTGTGGTCGAGGGTAAGTGCGGACAGGGCCGCGTTTAAAGACGACTCAGACGCCGTTCAGCAAGCGCCCCCTCACCACCGCAGAAACGCCTGTCTTGTCATAGCCGCCACGGCTGGTGAAGTTACCGGGATGCCCGAAGAAAAACTGATTGTGCGCGGTGCCCGCGAGCACAATCTTCGCAACGTCGACGTCACCATCCCGCGGGATAAGCTCACCGTCATTACCGGACTCTCAGGATCCGGGAAGTCGTCCCTCGCCTTCGACACGATCTACGCGGAGGGGCAGCGCCGGTACGTCGAGTCGCTGTCCGCGTACGCGCGCCAGTTCCTGGGGCTGATGGAGAAGCCGGACGTCGACGCGATCGAGGGGCTCTCACCCGCCATCTCGATCGAGCAGAAATCCGCGGGCCACAATCCGCGCTCCACCGTCGGCACCGTCACCGAAATCTACGACTACCTGCGCTTGCTCTACGCGCGCGCCGGCACACCGCATTGCCCCACGTGCGGCGAGCCCGTGCAGCGCCAGAGCGCATCGCAGATCGCCGACACCGTGCTCACGTGGCCCGAGGGCACGCGCGTGGAAGTGCTCGCGCCACTCGTGCGCGGACGCAAAGGCGAGTTCAAGGATCTCTTCGAGATGGCGCGCAAGCAGGGCTTCGTGCGCGCGATCGTCGACGCGAAGCCGGTGGAGCTCGCGTCGCCGCCCAAGCTCAGCAAGCAGCACAACCACAGCATCTCGGTCATCGTCGACCGCCTGGTCGCGCGCGCCGAAGATCGCGGCAGACTAACAGATTCTCTCGAGACCGCGCTGCGCCTCGCCGATGGAATCGTCGACGTCGTGCGCCACGACACCGGCGCCACGCAGCTCTTCTCCGAGCGCTACGGCTGTCCGACGTGCGGGCTCTCGCTCCCCGAGCTCGAGCCGCGCCAGTTCTCCTTCAACTCGCCCTTCGGCGCCTGCACCCGCTGCGGCGGCCTCGGCGTGCAGAACGAAGTCTCCGAAGAGCTCATCCTCGGCGACGCGAGCGTCTCGATTCTCGAGGGCGTGATTCTCCCGTGGGGAGAGCCGAGCGGGCATCTGCGCAAGACGATTCTCCCGGCACTGGCGAAGCAGTTCAAGTTCGATCTCAATGCGCCGTGGAGAAATGTCACGCCGAAAACGCAGGCACTCATTCTCTACGGCTCGTCGGGGAAGAAAACGAAATTCCGCGTCGACACGGGAAGCATGCGCGGCGACTTCGAGAGTGCGTGGGAAGGGCTGCTCGCGAACGTGCAGCGTCGCTACAACGAGACGACGTCCGACGGCGTGCGCGAGGAGCTCGAGGAGTTCATGATCGAGGCGCCGTGCCCCGTCTGTCACGGCCGCCGGCTCAAGGCGGAGTCGCTCGCGGTGACGGTGAACGGGCTGAACATCGGCGAGGTCACCGAGTTCCCGATCACCGAAGCGCTCGAGTTCTTCGATCGCGTGCCCGTGCGCGAGAACGGTCG
>PLMM01000148.1:9887-20967 GCA_003142495.1 Gemmatimonadota bacterium
GCAGCGGAGTCGCTCTCGGGCGGCGAGGCGCAGCGCATTCGGCTGGCGACGCAGATCGGATCCCGCCTGGTGGGCGTGCTCTACATCCTCGACGAGCCGTCGATCGGACTCCACCAGCGCGACAACGCGCGTCTCTTGGCGACGCTGCGGCAGCTGCGCGATCTCGGCAACACCGTGATCGTCGTCGAGCACGACGAAGAGACGATGCGCGAGGCCGACTACCTCATCGACATGGGTCCGGGCGCCGGAAAGCACGGCGGGCTGATCGTGGCCGAGGGGTCGGTGGAGGAGGTCATTCGCAACCCGTCCTCACTTACCGGGAAATATCTCAGTGGTGAGATGAAGATCGCGATACCCAATCCGCGCCGGGAGCCGAGAAAGGGCTTTTCGCTGAGGATCGATGGGGCTCGCGCGCACAATCTGAAGAATCTCACTGCTGAGATACCTCTGGGGCTCTTCGTCGCGATCACCGGTGTTTCCGGCTCCGGAAAATCGACGCTGATCGAGGACATTCTCCACAACCATCTCGCGCGCCACTTTTACCGGGCGCGCGTGATCCCCGGCGAGCACGATCGCATCACCGGCCTCGAGCACATCGACAAGGTGATCGACATCGACCAGAGCCCGATCGGTCGCACGCCGCGTTCCAATCCCGCGACGTACACGGGGCTCTTCACTCCCATCCGCGAGCTCTTCGCCGAGCTCCCGGATGCGAAGATCCGCGGCTACGGTCCGGGCCGATTCTCGTTCAACGTGAAGGGCGGCCGCTGCGAGGCGTGTCAGGGCGACGGGCTCGTGAAGATCGAAATGCACTTTCTTCCCGACGTCTACGTGCCGTGCGAGGTGTGCAAGGGGAAGCGCTACAACCGCGAGACGCTCGAGGTTCGCTTCCGCGGTGCGAGCATCGCTGACGTGCTCGACATGACCGTCGAGGATGCGTGCGCCTTCTTCGAGAACCAGCCGCGCATTCGCCAGAAGCTCGAGACGCTCCTGGACGTCGGCCTCGGCTACGTGCACCTCGGCCAGAGCGCGACCACGCTCTCGGGCGGCGAGGCGCAGCGCGTCAAGCTCGCCACCGAGCTCTCGAAGCGCGACACGGGGCGCACCTTCTACATTCTCGATGAGCCGACGACGGGCCTCCACTTCGAGGACGTGCGGTTGCTCCTCGAGGTGCTGCACCGTCTCGTGGAGAAGGGGAACACCGTACTCGTCATCGAGCACAATCTCGACGTGATCAAGACGGCGGATTGGATCATCGACTTGGGGCCCGAGGGCGGCGCGCGCGGCGGACAGATCGTCGCGCAGGGCACGCCCGAGGAAGTCGCCAAGTTTCCGGGCTCGCACACGGGTCACTATCTGCGCCCGCTCCTCGCGCGCCCGTCGCGCCAGAAGGCGGGATAGCGCATGGTCTCGCTCCTCGACATCATCGGCCCCGTGATGGTCGGCCCGTCGTCGTCACACACGGCGGGCGCCTGCCGGATCGGGCTGCTCGTGCGCGGGCTCGTCGGCGGCACGCCCGAGAAGGCGCGAATAGAGCTGCACGGCTCCTTCGCGCGCACGGGCGAGGGACACGGCACCGACAAGGCGCTCGCCGGCGGACTGCTCGGCTTCCGCCCCGACGATGAGCGACTGCGCGACGCGCTCGACATCATGGAGCGTGAGGGGCTCGACTATCAGTTCGAGAAGACGACGCTCGCCGACGACTCGCATCCGAACACCTGCCGCCTCACCGTCGAGCGCGCGGGGCAGACCACCACGGTGATCGGCTCCTCGCTCGGCGCGGGACGCATTCGGTTGAGCGAGATCGACGGCTATCCCGTGGAGCTCACGGGCCATCTCCCCACGATCGTGCTCGTCGCCGCGGACCAGCCGGGCTCCGTCGCGCGCATCGCGGGAATCCTCGCCGAGAAGAGGGTGAACCTCGCGACGATGCGCCTCACGCGGAAAGAGCGCGGCGGCGACGCATTCATGGTCATCGAGTGCGACGAGCCGCCGGGCGACATCGCGCGGGAAGCCATCGACGATCTCGACTGGGTGAAGTGGGTGCGCACGCTGGACAAGGTCGGGGGCTAGCGCGTGTACAAGTCACTCGCCGATGCGATTCGCGATGCGGAAGCGAGCGGACGCACGCTCTCGGCCACCGCGCTCGCGCTCGAATCAAAGGATCAGGGTCGCACCGTCGACGACATTCGGAGCGCGCTTCGTCGCGCGCTCGAGGTGATGCGTAGCGCGGTCGAGCGCGGCCTCGAGGGCGATCTCCGCTCCGCATCGGGGCTCGTGGGCGGCGACGCTGCGCTCGTCGCCAAGTCAAGCGCGGGCCCAATGTCCAACACGCTCTTCAGCGATGTGCTTGCGCGCGCGCTCGCGGTGCAGGAAGTGAACGCCGCGATGGGCGTGATTGTCGCCGCGCCCACGGCCGGTGGCGCCGGAGTCCTCCCCGCGGTGCTCACCGGCCTCGCGCGCAATCGCAAGATCGGCGACGAGGCTGTGATCGATGCGCTCGCCACCGCGGGGCTAATCGGCGCGGTAGTGGCGGAGCGCGCGTCGCTCTCCGGTGCGGAGGGTGGCTGCCAGGCGGAGACGGGCGCCGCCGCCGGGATGGCCGCCGGCGCCGCCACCGAGATGCTCGGCGGCACGCCCTCGCAGGTCGGCCACGCCGTCGCCCTCACCATGCAGGGCCTGCTCGGCCTCGTCTGCGATCCGCTCGGCGGCCTCGTCGAGCTCCCGTGCGTCTTCCGCAACGCCACCGGCGCCGCGCTCGCGCTCGCCGGCATCGAGATGGCGCTCGCGGGCATCACCTTCGCGATCCCGGTGGACGAAGTCATCGATGTGATGGGCGAGATCGGCCGCAACATGGACGTTCGCTACCGCGAGACGGCCGGCGGCGGGCTCGCGGCCACGCCCACCGGTCGACGCCTCGCCAAAGAGCGACTCGTGCAGATTCGTACCGCGCCTCGGTAAGCACGATAGCCAGCCGCGCTGTCGCCCCTCGCCCTCCCGCGCTATCTTCTTTTCTGATCAATCGTTGCGCCGCGCGGAAACTCGCTTGGGCTCGTTGCCGTAGTGTCAATCAGATACGCGATTCCTCTGTTCTTGCACGATCATAGTTTCCCGACAGGTGCGGCATGGTTACGAAAGAAGACCTGGAAGGCTTTCTCGATAAGCTCGAGGTCGACGGGGCCAGCCATTCCGAGATCCAGCCGGGCATGTGGGTGGTGCATCCGGGCGGAAAGCTCGATGCCGATGTCGTCGTGCACTACTCGCCGCCGGTGGTGCTGTTGCGGCTCAAGGTGATGGACGTTCCGAAGGATGAGAGCTCGCTCGCGACGTTGTCGCGCCTCCTGCTCCAGTACAACGCGACGGAGCTCGTACACGGATCGTATGGCATTGAGGGCGACTCGATCGTCCTTACGGAAGCGATGGAACTGTCACACCTCGATTACGAAGAATTTCTTGCCGCGTACGAATCGATGACGTTGGCGCTGGTCTCGCATCTGCGGGATCTTGCGCCATACCGCGAGGCACGCTGAGCCATGGGCATCTTCGACCGCCTCTCCACGCTCCTCAAGTCCAACCTCAACGATCTCATCTCCTCGGCCGAACATCCCGAGAAGATGCTGAATCAGATTCTGGTCGACATGCGCACGCAGCTGGCGAAAGCCAAGCAGCAGGTCGCGTCGTCGATCGCGGATGAGAAGCGCCTGCACGACCAGGTCGACGCCGAGTTCAAGCAGGCGGCGGAGTGGGAGCAGCGCGCGATGCTCGCGATTCGCGAGGGGCGCGACGATCTTGCGAAGTCTGCGCTCATGCGGCAGAACGAGCATGGCCAGCACGGCCAGCAGCTCGAGGCCACGTGGAACCAACATCGCGCGGAAACCGAGAAGCTCAAGAACTCGCTGCGCGATCTCAACGACAAGATCGAAGAGGCGAAGCGCAAGAAGAATCTGCTGATCGCGCGTGCGAAGCGCGCCGAGGCGCAGGCGCGCATCGCGGAGACGATGTCATCGATGTCGGAGAAGTCCGCGTTCGAGGCGTTCTCGCGGATGGAAACGAAAATCGAGGACAACGAGCGCCGCATGCTCGCGAACGTCGAGATCGACGAGGAGTTCAGCGGCGACAAGCTCGCGAGCGACTTCAAGGTGCTCGAGAAGGGCGCCGGCGCCGCGAGCGCGGACAGCCAGCTCCTCGCGCTCAAGCAGAAGATGGGCATGCTCCCCGCGGGCGCACCCGCGTCGAACAAGCAGATCGGCGCCGGTGGCTCTTCGAATGAGGAGATCGCGCACGCCGAGATCGAGGACGCGCCGGAAGAGCAGAAGAAGCTCCCATGACGGCCGCAGGTACGGGGCGATTCAAAATCGCCCCGCTGTTGGTGGCCATCGTCCTCACCGTCCTGCTCGTGTTGTTGCTGGGAGAGGCCGCGCACCTCTTCTTGCTGCTTTTCCTCGCCATCCTCATCTCGCTCGCCCTCGGCGCGCTCGCGGATGTCGTCACGCGCCACACGCGCGTGCCGCGGCGCTACGCGCTGATCATCGCGATCGTGCTCGCGCTGTCGGTGGTCGTCGGCTTCATGTGGCTGATCGTGCCGGTGGTCATCGAGCAGACGCAGTCGCTGCTCGGCACCCTCCCCGACAGGCTGATCGGCTGGCAGAAGGGGATCGACGAAGCGGCCGGTCGCGTCGCCGCGCTCAAGGGCGTCTACAAGCCCGGGCAGCTGCTCATGGGCGCGTACTCGCAGGGCGCATCGCTGCTAGGCGGGCTGTTCCCCAAGATCGTCGGCGTCGTGAACGTGATCATCGAGGTCGTGGTCGTCGCCATTCTCAGCATCTATCTCGCGAACCAGCCGGGGCTCTATCGCGAGCTCCTGATCTCGCTCTTCCCGCCCGTGCACCGCGATCTCGTGCGCAACGTGCTGAGCGACATCTCGCAGACGCTGCGCGCGTGGGTTCTCGGCCAGCTCACGTCGATGTTTCTGCTCGGCGGGCTCGCCGCGATCGGCTTCTCGGCGCTGCATGTGCCGTACGCGCTGACGTTCGGATTGTTCACGGGACTCGTCGCGATCGTGCCATTCTTCGGCACGCTCATCTCCACGCTGCTCCCCGCGGCGTTCGTGCTCGGCGAGGGCGGCGCCGGGCAAACGCTCGCGGTGATTGGCTGGGGAGTGGTCGTTCACCTCCTCGAGAGCAACGTCATCTCGCCGCTGATCATGGCGCGGCAGATTCGGCTCGCGCCGGTGCTCACGATCATGTCGATTCTGATCATGGGGCAGCTGCTCGGCGCGGTGGGGCTGCTCGTCGCGGTGCCGACGCTGGCCGTGCTCGACGTGATCGTTCGTCGCATACTCATCGGCCGCGTCTACGAAGGGCAGGGCTTTCGAAGGCTGCTGCGCAACAGCGCACTCGTCGTGCGCGCACCGCTACCCGGCGCGGATGTTCTCATTGGGACGCCATCCGGCGTCGATGTCATCACGATGGCGGAGGCTCGCGACCGCGCGCGCTCGGCCTGAACCTGAACTAACCACATGCCACGCGAACTTCGCTTCCTCGTCATCGCTGAAGGACAATTCGGGCCGCTCACTTCGAAGACGGCGAATTCCTGCATCCGCTACACGCCCGAGCGCGTCGTGGCGGTGATCGACTCGCGTCGCGCGGGTCGCACATCGCAGGACGTGCTCGGCTTCGGCGGCGACATCCCCGTCGTCTCATCGGTGAAGGAGGGACTCGAGCGCAAGCCGACGGCGCTCCTGATCGGCGTCGCGCCGCAGGGCGGGAAGCTGCCCGACGAGTGGCGCGTGATGATTCTCGCGGCGATCGATGCGGGGCTCG
The DNA here is from genome assembly GCA_003142495.1 of Gemmatimonadota bacterium. GTDB lineage: Bacteria > Gemmatimonadota > Gemmatimonadetes > Gemmatimonadales > Gemmatimonadaceae > FEN-1250. The sequence continues at coordinate 15,710 of PLMM01000148.1, forward strand.
ACATCTGGAGCGGGCTACACACGTTCATCGGCGCGGATCCCGAGTTTGCGGCGCGCGCCGAGATGAAGAAGATCGAGATTCACGATCTTCGTCGCCCGCCTGAGGATCTGCCGGTTGCGATGGGGCGCGTGCGCCGGCTCGACGCGACCGTCGTGCTCACGGTCGGCACCGACTGCAACATCGGGAAGATGACGTCGGCGCTGCAGATCCGTGACGGGCTGAAAGCGCGCAACCGGAAGGTGCGCTTCGCGGGGACGGGGCAGACGGGNNCGGCGTCGACGCGGTGATCGCGGACTTCATCGCGGGTGCGGCGGAGAAGCTCGTGCTCGATGCATCGAAGGGCGCGGAGATCGTGCTGGTGGAAGGGCAGGGGTCGATCATACATCCGGGCTACTCGGGCGTGACGGTCGGTCTGATGCATGGCTCGCTGCCGCACGCGATGGTGATGTGCGCGCAGCCGTCGAGGCTGCACATCGGCAACAACCCGTGGATCAAGATTCCGCCGCTCCCCGAGCTGATCGCGATGCACGAGATGCTCGTGAAGCATCTGCGGCCGGCGCCGGTGATCGCGGTGGCGCTGAACACGTACGATCTGAGTGCGCGCGCGGCGCGCGCGGCGATCGACAAGACGCGCAGGCAGACGGGACTTCCAACGACCGATCCCGTGCGCTTCGACAGCGAGCCGGTGGTGGAGGCGATCGATGCCTTCCATCGGAAGCGCGTGCGCGCGGGGGCGAAGCGGAAGTAGTCGTTCCGGGCGTGCGCCGCATTCGTGGCGCACGCGTTCGACCGATGTCGGCCGAGTCGCGAGCCCGCGCCATACTCTCGGCGTACACGGGACGGCGCGCCGCCGCGCGCGGTCCAATCCCAGCACCTGCGAATCGAGCACGTCGTGGCGCCGTGAACGCGCCGATGGCCGAACGCAGCCCGGGTGACGCACTGGTCTCGCTCCTTGCGTCGTAGCGCGCTCTCGAGGCACGCCGGGAAAGTGCGCGGCGCATCGAGCGGCGTTTCCTCGTGGTGGCGATCACCATCGGTTTGCATCGCGCACACGTCGGATCGGCGACCGGCTGACGCATGGCGTCGGTAGTGTGCGCGGTGTGCTCACGCGGGAGTACCACACATGAAGCACCTCATGGCATTGGCGGCGATCGCCGCAGCCGCGCTCACCATCGGCGCATGCGCGGATCAGGATGGCGGAGCAGGTCGGCTCTCGACGGAGCCGAGTGGAAATGATGCGACGGGCGATGCGCAACTTCGCTACGTCACGACTGCGAGCGCAGAGCTCCGCGATCCCCGCACGCGTAAAATGGTGGCGGCGTCGGCGAGTCAGGCGGCGCCGGGAGTGAGCGCGAGCGTCGCGGCGGGGGGCACGGGCTCCACGCTACAAATCGCGAACGGAAGTCCAGGCATCGCAGCGAGCGGGGGTTACTACATCGCGAGCTTCGCGGATCAGAGCAGGCATCAGCACACCATGGTGCTGCTCTACCCGAAATTCGGCGGCCCTCCCACGGCGATGCAGCACTATGTCGACGGGGCGCTCGAGTCGACCACGGGCTATTCGTGGCAACGCACCGCCGCGGGCTGGGTGCGAGCCAGCTCACTGATGCGCGTCGTGCGCAACAACGTGCTCGTGGGCACGTACACCACAAGCACCACCACTGCGCCAACGAAGCCGGGCAAACCTGGTGGGCCCGCGATTCCTGTGCGTCTCGAGCATCAGCCGGGCGCGAGCGCGTTCCAACGCATGATGGTGAACGTCGCGTATCACGCCGCACTCGCGTTTGCCCCGCAGGACGCGAGCGCGCAGTCGCTGGCGTTTCTCGCCTGCACGCAGGAGTGGCTGCGCTTTACCGCCGCGGCCGCGGCCGTCACGGGAATCATCTTCGTGATCGCCGACGCTCCGGCGCTCTCGATCCTGCTGACGAGCCAGTACGCTGCGGCCGTCTCTCTCATGGGCGCGGCGGAAGATGCGCTGCTCAGATGCATTCTCGCGAACCAGCCGCCGAGCGTCTTTCACTTCTTCGGTGGCGGCGCAGGAGGTGGCGGTGGGGCGGGGAGCGATGCGGGGAATGAGGACTGTCTCGAAGGCTCGTACGCCGCGCATTGCACTACTCCCTTCACTCTCTAACCGGAGATGCTCGTGAAATCATCCGCGCAACGCCGCACGCTGCTCGTCGCGATGCTCGCGCTCATCGCTCTCGCATCGCTCGCGCTTGCAACGCCCTGGGCGGAGCCATTCCGGCGCGCGATCCGTCCGCAGCTGCCGTCGTTCGTCGTGATTCTCGCGAGCGTCTCCGCTGTCGTGCAACTCGTTGTCGGCATCGTCGAGGGATTGTCGAAAGGGGGAGCGTGGCGATCCGCCGCGCTCCCGCTCTCGCTCGGGGTGAGCACGCTCTGCATGGCGCTCGCCTTCGCCTCTGGCGCGCCGGGCGCTACGCCGAGGCTCGTCCCGATCGTCGGCGCGGCGCTCTTCGCTCTCACCGCTGCCGCGCTGCAACGTCGCGCGCGGGCGCGGGGCTCTCCTACACGCTCGTGACTACCCTCTCGATTACCGCCCTCGCGAAGAGCTTTCGTGCGGGCACCCTCGAATGCTCGGCCACCGCATCGGTGCTGCGCAACGTGCATCTGACGCTCTGGCCGGGGGAGATCGTCGCCCTCGAGGGCGCGCGAGGAAGCGGGAAGTCCACGCTCCTTCGCTGCGCCGCGGGGATGTTGCGTCCGGACTCGGGCGCAATTTTTTGGCTCGGGAGCCGATCGCTGCCGCGCGGCACGGTCGCCTACTTGTCTGCGCGCGGCGGTGAGGCTCCGGGCGCGCTCCACTCCCAGCTCGCGCGCGCCCTCGCTCAGCGCGCTCGACTTCTACTGCTGGACGCTCCCTCATCGCTCGGCCCCTTCGAACGCAGGGTCATCAATACGATCCTCAGGCGGGCCGCGCGAACAGGCTGCTGCGCGCTCATCGCTTCCGATGACGATGATCATGATCTACTCGCCGCCGCGTTCGTCGCCCGCACCGTCACCCTGGAGCATGGCGTTCTCACTCAGCGCAGAAAACGCTCCGCCGCGCGAATCGCCGCCTCTTCCCCCGCTGCACGCGCACGCTCGAGCGCGCGCTCGACATACGGACGCAGCTTGCGCTCGCCCCAGTAGTAGCCCGTCGCCACCTCGGCGCTCTCCGTATCGCCCTCCGCCGCGCCCTCCAGCAGCGCGAGCGCCGCGGCCTCGTCGAAGCCGGGATCGTCGCGGTCGGGGAGCACGAATCGCCGCAAAGGCGAATCCCTGCCGCCAGCGTCTTCGTTCACGAATGCTCGAGACATCGCTCCGACACTCCTCTACGCGCCATGCTACGCGCGCGCTCGCATATTTGTACTGTGCCCGTTGCGCCGTTGAATCTGCGCACCAAGCCGCCTAGCTTCTCGCCTTCGCCCCACTCCGCGCGCCGAACACGCATTCAGGATGAGCATGCAGCTCTACAACACGCTCACCCGTCGCGTCGAGCCATTCGCTCCCGCGGACGGAACGACGGTCCGCATGTACACCTGCGGGCCCACGGTGTACAACCCCGCCCACCTCGGCAACTTCCGCACCTTTTTGTTCGAGGATCTGCTGCGCCGCGTGCTGCGGCTCAACGGCTGGAAGGTGGAGCAGGTCATGAATCTCACCGATGTGGATGACAAGATCATCGCGCGCTCGGTGCAGCAGGGGAAGACGATCAGCGAAGTAACGGTTCCCGTCACCGAGATCTTTCATCGCGATCGCGAATTTCTCCGCATCGAAAAGGCCGAGGTGTATCCGAAGGCGACGGAGCACATCCCGGAGATGATCGCGATCGTCGAGAAGTTGATGTCGCGCGGGCTCGCGTATCAGGCGGAAGATGCATCGGTCTATTTCGCGATCGCACGCTTCCCCGGCTACGGCAAGCTCTCCCGCCTCGACACGCGGCAAATTCGCGCGGGGGCGCGCGTCGCCGCCGACGACTACAACAAGGAAGACGTCCGCGACTTCGCGCTCTGGAAGGCCGCGAAGCCCGAGGATGAGCAGACGGGCGCGGCGTGGGATTCACCGTGGGGACGCGGCCGCCCCGGCTGGCACCTCGAGTGCTCCGCCATGGCCAAGCGCTACCTGGGCGATACGCTCGATATCCACGCTGGCGGCGTCGATCTCATCTTCCCGCATCACGAGGATGAGATCGCGCAATCGGAGGGTGCGAACGAGAAGCCGTTTGCGCGCATGTGGTGCCACGGTGAATTTCTGCTGACAGACGGCGCGAAGATGGCGAAGCGTGTCGGCAACGTGGCTGGTGTCGAGGAGCTGCGCACTCACGGAATCTCGGCCGCCGCCGTGCGCCATTTCATGTTCTCGGTGCACTACCGCAAGCAGCTGAATTTGGCCGAGGAGTCGCTGGAGGCGTCGTCGAATGCGGTGCGGCGGGTGGGCGATTTCGCGGAGCGGCTCGCCGCCGCGTCGGGCGGCACGGAGAACATGTCGTCGATCGCGGCGGAGCTCGTGGAGTCGGCGACGGACGCGTTCAACGACGATTTGAACGCGCCGGAGGCGTTGGCCGCGCTGTTCGAGTTCATCCGGATGGTGAACGCGGAGCTGGATGCCGGGGGCACGGACCAAAAGGGGCTGGACGACGCCCGGCAGGCGTTCGCGCTGGTGAACGGCGTGCTCGACATCGTGCCTGGCGAGCCGGAGCTGGACGCTGCGCTGTCGAGCTGGGTGGAGGAGCGGTTGACGGCGCGGCGTGAGGCGCGTGCGCGGCGGGATTTTGCGGTGGCGGATGCGATCCGAGGCGAGCTCGACGGGCGTGGAATCGCGATCGAGGACACGCCGCAGGGGACGCGGTGGAAGAAGGTGCGGTAGTTAGAGATACGTGCTGTCTCCAAGCTTGACGCACCCCCTCGATCTTGTTATTCTATGAGTCTTGCGCAAAAACGTCGTGCGCTGATTCGAGCTCACGCTGACGTAGCTCAATTGGCAGAGCACCTGATTTGTAATCAGGCGGTTGCGAGTTCGATTCTCGCCGTCAGCTCTGGTTGGGTGTACAGCCTCGCCCACGGTACGAGATGAGGGGCGTCAGTGTCGCTACGCGCGAGAAGGGGTGGGGTACCCAAGCGGCCAACGGGAGCAGACTGTAAATCTGCCGGCTCACGCCTTCGAAGGTTCGAATCCTTCTCCCTCCACCAAGAATGCCGCTGTAAGCGGTTGTGATTGGTTGTGCTGCGGGTAAACGCCGCGGTATTCCGCGGATTTGG
>PLMM01000424.1 GCA_003142495.1 Gemmatimonadota bacterium
GGGCTTGGAGTGCCAGTCATCTACAGCACGTACATGCAGTACGACGAGCTCGCGCACCACTTCGGGCCGTCGAGCACGGGCGCGCTGAGCGACCTGAAGCGCACGGATGCGCGCATCGCCGAGATCTGGCGCATGATCCAGGACGGCGCGCCGAGGCAATACGATCTCGTGATTCTGTCGGACCACGGAATGACGCCGGCGAAGAGCTATCGCGTGATGTTCAAGGAGTCGCTGGGGACCACGGTGACGCGGATCATGTCGCGCGGCCCGGACAGCGTAGCGACGTCGTCGATGGACGCGGACGTGCTCACGAGCGCGAGCGAGGATAGCGAGTACGCGGACGTGGGGCCGGGGATCGTGGAGAGCGTCGCGCAGATGTCGCGGTACCGGCATCGAAGCTGGCGCAAGGCGCTGGGAACGGTGCGAGACTGGACGCGCAGCAGATACGGGCTGCGCGAGATCATCTTCCCGGAGAAGTACCGCGTGGATACGCACCACGAGGTGGTGGTGACGTACAGCTCGTGTCTCGCGCTCATCTACTTCGACGAGGTGTCGGAGCAGCTCTCGCGCGAAGACATTGTCTCGGTGCCTCGGCGCGCGCATTTGTATCGGGCGCTGCTGGCGCATCCGGGGATTGGGCTCGTGGCAACGCGGAGCGCGGAGGGCGTGGAGCTCGAGAGTCCGCGCGGGCGCGGGGTTATCGCGCTGGGGAGCGAAGTGGTGCGCGTGCTGAGTGGTGTCGATCCACTCGCGCCGTACGGTACGGCTAACTATGTAGTGCCCGCCGTACGCGACCTAATATTGCAGCCGAACTCGGGCGACATCGTGCTCTTCGGCGCTTATGACGGCTACGATATCGTGTCGTTCGACGATCAGGTGGGCGCGCACGGAAGCGCGGGTGGGGATCAGGTATATCCGTTCATCATCACGCCGCCGGATCTGGATTTGAGCGACGAGGTGATCGAGGATGCGCGGGATGTGAATCGGGTGGTGATGAGTAGATACGCGTAGGGCGATCTCTCAGTGCGCGACGGCTAACACAGCCAGCAAGATCCCCGCCCCGCCCAGCACCAGCGACCCCACCCACACGCTCCTCACCCGCGTGAGCGCCGCAATCGCCCCGAGCGCAATCGCCACCTGAAAGAGCGCCACCGCCCCAGCGTAGTGATGGTGTCGCTCCAGCAGCTCGTCCGCCTCGGCCGACTTCGCGTCGCGCTCGCCCTCGAGCTCCTTCGCCTTCTCGCGGATCGTGTCCTGCTGCGCCGTGTAGCGCGCGAACTGACTCGCGATCTCGGCGGGCGGCGCCTTCCCGGCCGCGGTGTACGACGTCGCGGACGACTGCACGACATCCGCCTTGATCCCCTTCGCCTGATAGTACGCCCACTGGTCCGACGCCTGCGACTGTAGCCGCGTCGACTCGGTCTTGAGTACGAGTGCCTCGTTCACCGTTGCGCCTGCCTCGAGCGATGCGATCGCGGCGAGTGCGGCGAGGATCGCCGTCGTCAGCGCGATCCAGCGGACGAGTCGCATGCCGCCCTTGTCTTCCTTCTCGATCTCCTCGTCGATCGCCTCGCGAAGCTTGTCGGTGTCGATCTCGATTTCTTCAGGCATGGCGCGCGACCACTCGCTAGATGGGAGGAAAGTGTGTTGCTGGCACGCGAGCGAAGTCTAGGCGTGGCACGGGAACCACGCCCTCGCTTGCACCAGGTGAATGGAGCAAAAAATTCTTTACAGCTGTCGCCGCGGCCAATCGACGTTACCAACCGCCGTAACATCGCCGCGTCAGGGCGGTAACGCGCGACACGCAGGTTACACGGAGATCGTTGTCCACACTCTCCGGAGGCCCCATGAACACACTCGACTCGCGCAAGAACCCCACTGCGCGGAGCACGGCCAGTGCGCTCCGAGCTGCAGCGCTCATTTCCGCTCTCACGCTCCTTGCCTGCTCGCCACGCGCATCCGATTCGAAAGTCGCCGAGGCCGAGAGGCACGGGAGCGAGAACTCCGAATCGGCCATGGGATCGGGACACCTGCACCTCACCGGCGACTTCACGGCCGACGCGGACTTCGTCGTTGATGGCTGCCAGATCGGCAAACCGGGCGACGGTTTGCTCGACGGCTACCACATGAATGCCGCGGAGGGCGTCAAAGGGATCATTCTACTTGCCGTTGTGCAGAAGGACTATGCGAAGGACGGAGCCTACACCGCCGACACCTCGGGCGCTGCCCAGGTGAAGGCAGGAATGAGCACGGGAAGCTTCAGTCCACTCTCGCTCATGCTGACCGGCGAAGACGCCACCGCGCCACTCGCGTTCATGCTCACCCCTGGAGCCTCACTCGTCATCACGTACTCGGACAATGGAGCGAAGGGAGAGGCAAAGATCGTGGATATGGAGTCGCAGGTGGGGATGGCGGAAATGATCGCGGCCAGGGATAAAGGGAAACCGCATGGCAAGAAAGTCTCGGGTTCCGTCACGTGGTCCTGCGGCCATGTCGATCGCCTGAACGGCGAGATGAACAAAGCGGTGGACGGAATGATGAACAAGCTCATGCCGAATCACTGACGAGCGCGCGACCTGCAACGCGATCCCGGATGCCAAGCGCGACCTCCGCAGTGCGCGGAGGTCGCGCGACGATCGAGAATTCTTCGCAGCGCTCAGCCGCTCACTGTCGACTCAGCTCCACCCGCCGATTCTGCGCCCGTCCCACCAACGTCGCATTCGTCGCTTTCGGCGACGACGATCCCGACCCCCCCGTGACCAGCCGCGCCGCGCTGATCCCGCGCGCCACGAGCGCCGCTTTCACCGACGCCGACCTTTTCTGCGACAGCTTCAAGTTCGACGCGTCGCCGCCCACGTTGTCCGTGTGCCCAGTGACCGTGAGCTGCCACGTTGGATCGCGCTTCATCATCGCGGCAATCGCGTCGAGCGTCGAATCCGACTGCGGTCGGATCTCCGCGCTGTTGTACGCGAAGTAAATGCCGTAGATGTCCACCGGTTTCCGCGCCGCCAGCGCCGCCTCCATGCTCTTCGCTGTGCTCGCACTCGGCCAATCAATGCGCACCACGGTCATCGAGTCTTCGCCCACACGAAACTGGAGCAAAATCGGATTCGCGGGATCGTCGAGCACGTACATGTCCGCGTTCCTGTTTCCATCCTCACCGGTCAGCATTCCACGAAAGTGTCGCGCCGGCAACGCAGTGACGACGTTGTTCACCAGGATCGAAAGCGGCACGACTCCTGGTTCGACGCTCGACATCGTCCCCGATACCGTGAAGCCCGCGCCGCCCATGTCGATCGCCATCTTTCCGAGCTTGCTCGCGGAGTCGGTGGACACCGCACCGGCGCTCGCCGCAACCATCATTTTTTCGAGCATGCCCGCGGTCGCCGCGTTGACTCCACCCGTCCCATCGTCAATGAATGTCATCGTCGTGTGCCCCGTCGTGCGAAGCTCATTCAATCCCGCCGTCGACAGCTGCGACGTGGTAGAGTATGGATAGACCTCCTCAGCGTTGATGCCGCTCGAGATGCGCGGCCTGAGCGTGTGCGCACTCTTGAGATCCGTCACAAGCACGGTGCGACTTGCCTGAATCTGCTGAGGCTCCTCACCCTTCTGCCCCGGCCGCTCGGCAGTGATCACGAACGCCACGCGATCGCTGGCTATCCCCGTCACGCGTCGCACCGACTCGTAATCGCCCGCCGGCTCGCGTACCGAGCCGACGACCGCGAGCCCGGTCACGAGCGGCACCGTGACGGCCGGCGCCTGCGCAGCTGCCACGGGCGCGAAGCCGCACGCGAGCGCACAACTCGCAATCATCGAGATGCGCATGTTCATGCCCCCTCCTTCGGCTTGCATCCCGCCGGCACGTAGTCGGTCTTGTCGATCAATGCCTCCTCCTTTTCGATCCCACCCTCGCTGTTGATCGGCTTGATCCCGAGTGCGTGCATGAAGATGTTGATCACCTTCACGACGGGCTCCGGCATCTGATAGCCGACGCCGAAGCGCATTGATGTGTTGAGTGTTCCCGACTGGCAGGGCAATACGCCGGGCATGCTCGAGGTCTTGTTGACACCGATGACGGTGTTGTAGCCGACGTACGGCCCGGTCACGAATCCGAACGCGCCGATGCCGACGATCACCTTCGCGCCGTACGCGAACACCAAGCCGTTCACGCCGAGCGACATTCCGTTCAGCGTGTTCGCGAGATTCTGTTTCGTCGTCACGCTCGTGGGACCATCCGCGCGCCAGTCGCCGCCATTTTCCTTGCCTGCCTTGAAGTCACCGCCGAACGTGTATTCGCCGGTCGCCTCGAGCGTGCCGTTCTGCGCGGTGAAGATCGTCTCGATTCGGAGCGTTTGGCGGAGCACCACCGACAGTGGAAGCGGCGCCCCGATGATCGGGAACGACGCGTCGATCGGAACGAAGAAGTTCCGCTTGATGTTGCCCGCAATTCCGACCTCCGTGCCCGCGCTGAAGAGCACGCGAAAGCCCGCCGTTCCCTGCAGCTGCACGAACGCGGTGTAGATCGTGCCGCCTCGTATCTCGAGTGCGAAGTGAACGCTCGGATGATTGAGCTCGACCGCGGCCGTCGCGGTCATCTTCACACCCTTCGCGTCCGTCTGCAGCGTGATGCCGAGCCCGCCGCAGCACACGGGGATCACGTGGAAGTCGCCCATCAACAGCTCTGTCGGCGTGCCGAATCCCGGGATGTCGGGTGCTGCTTGCGCCTGCGGGCGGTACGACGCGAAGAACGACGGCACCTCCGGTTCGGCGAGCCCGGTCGCCTCCGGCTCATCCGTTGTCGTGGCGCCGGGGAAATCCGCCGCCGTGTATACAACCGCTTGCCCGATATCGATCGGCTGATCGGACTTGATGTTGCAGTCCTTGATGACGTCCGTGATCGCGACGGGGCCGAGCGTCACCGCGAGCCCTGTGGGCGTGTGATCGACCTTGAGCACACGCCCCATCACCCGACCCGTCGCGAAGAGGATCTTGTCGACCGCGATCTGATCGGCGCCCGGCGCAGTCGCGTCGATCGTCCACGTCATCCCGTTGGTCGCCATCGCGCGCACGGCGTCGGAACCGTGCTCCATGATGATGACGTCGGGCTGATACGTGACCTTGT
>PLMM01000125.1 GCA_003142495.1 Gemmatimonadota bacterium
AGCATCTCGAAGAACGTGTGGTGGCGCGTGGTGTGTCCCACCTGCTCGAGATCGTTGTGCTTGCCCCCCGCACGCACGCATTTCTGCGCGGTGGTCGCGCGCACGCCGAACGACGGCTTCTCCTGCCCGAGGAAGATGCGTTTGAACTGCACCATCCCGGCGTTGGTGAAGAGGAGCGTCGGATCGTCGGCGGGGACGAGCGACGAGCTGGGACGGACCGCGTGCGCATTGCGCTCGAAGTACGCGAGAAAACGCTGGCGAATTTCGGATGCGCGCATAAGGCTCACAATATACCGCGCCCGTGGCCGCGGGGCACGGGCTATTCGAGCGTGCTTGCCTCGCTGTCTCCGCTAGCGGGAAGCGCGTCCATCACGCGCCGGATCGCCGAGCCGTCGTAGCCGCGCCGCGCGAGAAAGGCGTAGAGCCGGCGGCGCGCGGTCGCGGCGTCGAGCGAGCGCAGCGTGCGCAGCTTCTTCGCGGCGACCTGCGCGATCTGCGCACTTTCGTCCACCTCATCCACTTCGAGCACTTCTGCGAGCGCCGCGTCGATGACGTCGCGCGCGACGCCACGCCGCCAGAGCTCCGACTGGAGCCGGCGGCGCGAGAGCCCCGCGCCGGAGATCTTCGCGCGAATGAACTGGCGCGCGAACTGGGCATCGTCGAGCGCGCCGAGCGCAATCAGGCGCTGGACGGCGGCCGCCACGTGCTCGGCCAGCTCTCCCTTGCGAACGAGCATGCGCTCGAGATCGCGGGCCGCGCGCGGGCGGGCGGCGAGCATCGCGAGCGCGCGGTCGAAGGTGTGGAGCGCCGCGGCCTCCACGGCCACGCGGTTCGCGAGCGACTCGCCGTACGCCACGCCTAGTCGCACGCCCAGCCGCTCGATGCCGTCGAGCGAGAGTATGGCGACGGTGGACCCGTCGACGAGGATCTCGAAGCGCCCGGGGTGACGCGCGGTCGCGGAGATGCCTGTGACACGCGCAGGACTCTCGAGCGACTCGGCCGCGTGTTCCGAGCCGCCAAGAGCAAGCGATGGCGAGGAGAGCTCAGTCATGCGGGTGCTTCGATGCAAAGTTGCGGGATCACGTGTCTCCCAGATGCACGAAGTGCCGAAGGGGAAGGGTGCGACGAAGACAGTTTCCGGGTGCCTTCGCCACTCCACCTCGCCCTTCGGCACGATTTCGCCGGCGTGCGTTCGTGCTAGTCGTCGCTTTCGACCTCTTCGACGGCTACTGCGCCTGGATCCTTGATGCCCAGCACGACTTTCACCTTCTCTTCGATTTCGAGCATCATGCTGTTGTTGTCCTTCAGGAACATCTTGGCGTTCTCACGCCCCTGCCCGATGCGTTGGCCGTTGTAGCTGTACCAAGCGCCGGACTTCTCGATGATCCCCGACTCCGACCCAATGTCGACCAACAGAGACGTGTGGCTGATCCCTTCGGCGTACATGATGTCGAATTCGGCCTGCTTGAACGGAGGCGCAACCTTGTTCTTCACGACCTTCACGCGAACGTGCGAGCCGATGACCTCTTCCTTTTCCTTGACCGGCCCGATGCGGCGAATGTCGAGGCGAACCGACGCGTAGAACTTGAGCGCCTTGCCGCCCGTGGTCGTCTCGGGATTGCCGAACATGACGCCGATCTTCTCGCGGAGCTGGTTGATGAACACCACGGAGGTCTTGGAGCGCGCGATGGCGCCCGTGAGCTTCCTCAGCGCCTGGCTCATGAGGCGCGCCTGCAGCCCCATGTGGGAATCGCCCATCTCACCCTCGATCTCCGCTTTCGGCACGAGCGCCGCGACGGAATCGATGACGACGATGTCGACGGCACCCGAGCGCACGAGGATCTCGCAGATCTCGAGTGCCTGCTCGCCGGTATCCGGCTGCGAGACGAGCAGATTCTCGATGTCGACGCCGAGCTTCTGCGCGTACTCGATGTCGAGCGCGTGCTCCGCGTCGATGTAGGCGGCGACGCCGCCAGCGCGCTGCGCGTTCGCAACGACGTGCAGGCAGAGCGTGGTCTTGCCGCTGGACTCCGGACCATAGATCTCGGTGACGCGGCCGCGCGGAATTCCGCCGACGCCGATTGCCGCATCGAGATTGATGGCGCCAGTCGGGATGACATCGATCCGTACCTTTGCTGCGTCGGCACCCATCTTCATGATGGATCCCTTGCCGCAACTCTTTTCGATTTGCGCGATCGCCAGATTCAGCGCTTTCTTCTTTTCTTCCTGTCCTGTGGAGACAGCCATGCGGTCACCCAACCCGTGAAATCGTGAGACTGCCGAATCTGGCCTGGCGATAGAAAATCTACCGTCGGGGCTACCTATTACCACTACCCGAACAAACTACGAAACCCCTGTCCGACTGTCAACAGCCAGATCGGGCGGAGAACGCGTTCTCGATGTGGCGGACTCGAGTGCTCTCGCCACTAATCAGCACTCCGACCACGTCGAATCGAAACAACTGTTCCCCGCCCCCAAACCGAGCAATCCAGACGGCCGCAGAGCGCGACAGCTCACGCTGCTTCCGCCAGTTCACTGCCTCCACCGGGTGCCCAAAGTCCTTGCCTCGTCGAGTTTTGACCTCCACGAAGGCCACAACACCGCTCCGCTCCGCCACCAGGTCCAAATCCCGGTGGCCATTCCGAAAGCGGCGGTCCAGAATCTGCCACCCCCGCTGAATCAACCACGCCGCAGCGATTCGCTCGCCCTCCTCGCCCAGCACCTGCGACGCCGCCGTCATGAACGCAAAGATGCGGGCGCCCGAGTGGACGCCCGCATCGAAGGAACTCATCCCGGACCCACGCCGCGCACGCGCGCGCGGGCGGCCCGGTGTTCGGCATCTGTAACGGCTTCCAGATCGCGTGTGAAGCCGGTCTGCTCCCCGGCGCGCTNNGCCGCGCACGCGCGCGCGGGCGGGACTCGTGGTCAGCGCATCACGGCTTCGGCGACTGCCCCTGCGCCAGAAGGAGCTCGACCTTGGCGGCAGCGATCCCGGCAACCGGCGTGTCCATCTTGAGCATCACCTTGTCGCTCTTCCGCACCCAGAGATGCTCCTGCGTCTCGCCAACCTGCAGCGTCACCGTCCAGCAGTCGAAGGTGCCGTCGGGAACGAGCAGGCTGTCCTGCCCAGTGACCCAGAGCTGCATCACCACGTGCGCCTGGTCGTGCGGGCCCACGAACACGGTCGTCGCGCTTCCCTTCCATCCCGGCGCGAATGGCACCGACGCGAGCAGCGGCTCGATCCAATAGATGTTGCCGACGAGATTCGGCTCGTTCTTCATGGCCACTCGCACGTTACCACCACTGTCGCCATCGAAGGTCGTCAGGATGCTGTCCTTCGT
>PLMM01000283.1 GCA_003142495.1 Gemmatimonadota bacterium
GGTGGAGTGGGAGACGCTGCCCGAGCTGGTGCATCTCGCTGCGGGCGCGGCGCGGCACGTGGCAGAGATGCTCGGCAGTCTCGAGGTCGATGTAAAGCGGATGCGCGCGAACGTCGACATCACGGGCGGGGTGTCACTGGCGGAATCGGTGTCGATGGCACTCGCGGCCCACATTGGAAAGTTCGACGCGCATCGAACCATTGGTGCGGCGAGCCGTCGCGCGATCGCTGAGCGACGGCCACTGGCGGACGTGCTTGCGGAGATGCCGGAGGTGACGAAGCATCTCAGCAATGAAGAGCTCACGCGCATGCTCATCCCTGAGAACTATCTCGGCGCGAGCGTGCAGCTCGTGCGCGCGGCGGTGGCGACGCACGCGCGCGAGCGGGATGGGGCGGCGAGGGCACGACCGAAGTGAATCCATGGAGTCGTACGACAATCTCTGACGCGCCACGAAGGATCTCATGACCGACAAGCACCCCAGCCCCGACCCCCTCGCCGCCGGCATGACCGTGCGCCGCAAAGTGCTCGGCGACGCGCACGTCGATCGCGCGATCGCCGCGACGACGCCGCTCACCGCGGACTTCCAGTCGCTCATCACGCGCTATGCCTGGGGCGAGATCTGGGCGCGCCCCGGACTCGACGTGCGCACGCGCCGCGTGCTCGTGATCGGTACCCTCGTTGCGCTCGGCCAACTCGAGGAGCTCGCGATGCACGTGCGTGCCGCGCTCGCCTCCGGCGATCTCTCCGCGAACGACATCAAGGAGGTCGTCCTGCAGCAGGCGATCTACTGCGGCGTTCCCGCGGCGAATGCGGCCTTCCGCGTCGTCGGCGAGGCGGTCGCGGAGATCAACTCGACCACGCGCGCGAGGTAGTGTGAGGCGAGAGCGGACGCAGGTCGGCATCGTAGGCGCCGGCCCCGCGGGGCTCATGCTCTCGCATCTCCTCGCGCGCGCGGGGATCGACTCGGTGATCGTCGAGCGCCGGAGCCGCGAGTACATCGAGAAGCGCGTGCGCGCGGGCGTGCTCGAGCAAGGGACCGTCCAGCTCATGCGCGACACCGGCCTTGGCGAGCGCATGGATCGCGAGGGGCTCGTGCATCGCGGGATCTCGCTCCGCTTCGAGGGCCACGATCACCGAATAGCCTTCGATGAGCTCACCGGTGGCAGCACGATCACCGTGTACGGGCAGCAGGAGGTGGTGAAGGATCTGATAGCCTCGCGCATGGCGGGCGGTGCGCGGCTTCACTTCGAGGTCGAGGACGTGAGCGCGCACGACGTGAGCTCGAGCGCGCCAAAGCTGCGCTACACGGTCAATGGCGAAGCGGTGGAGCTCGAATGCGACTTCATCGCCGGATGCGACGGCTTTCACGGCGTCTGCCGCGACGCGATTCCCGCTGACCAGCTCACGCGCTACGAGCGCGAGTATCCGTTCGGCTGGGTCGGCATTCTCGCGAACGTCGCGCCCTCATCCGAGGAGCTCATCTACGCGTCGCACGACCGCGGCTTCGCGCTCCACAGCATGCGCTCGCCCACGGTCACGCGCCTGTATGTGCAGTGTGATCGCGGCGACACGATCGAGGACTGGCCCAACGATCGCATTTGGGAAGAGCTGCATCTCCGCCTCGCCATCGACGAGGGATTCGCTCTCGCCGAAGGCCCGGTGACCGAGAAGTCGATCGCGTGGATGCACAGCGTCGTTACCGAGCCGATGCAGTACGGGCGGCTCTTCCTCGCCGGCGATGCCGCGCACATCGTGCCGGCTACGGGAGCAAAGGGACTCAATCTCGCCGTTCACGATGTGCGCGTGCTCTCGAACGCGCTCGACGCGTGGTATCGCACGGGCTCGCCTGCCGCACTCGCATCATACTCCGAGACGTGCCTGCGCCGCGTCTGGCGCGCGCAGCACTTCTCGTACTGGATGACCACCATGCTCCACCGCTTTCCCGAAGACGATGCCTTTCAGCGGAAGTTGCAGCTCGCGCAGCTACGCTGGGTGTCTTCCTCGCGCGATGCTGCGGCGAGCCTGGCCGAGAACTACGTGGGGATCGCAACAGTATGAGTGAGAAGAATCCGGCGCTCACGTTCTTCGATCGCATCGCGAGCGGCGAGATCAAGCCGCCGGCGCTCGCGATCACGCTGGGCATCAAGCCCGGCGTCTTCGGCCCGGGCACCGCGACGTTCACGATGGACGCGGACCCCGAGGCGCATGGAAACGTGATGGGCACGCTGCACGGCGGTGTGGCTGCGACGCTCGCGGACACGGCGATGGGCTTCGCCTTCGCGACCACCCTTCACGAGGGCGAGTCGTTCGCGACGCTCGAGATCAAGATCAACTTCCTTCGCCCCGTCTGGAAATCCGCGCTCATCGCGAGCGCGCACGTCGTGCATCGCGGAAAGACCACGGGGCTCGTCGACTGTCGCGTGACCGATGAGCGCGATCGCCTGATAGCGCACGCAACGAGCACCTGTCTCGTTCTGCGCGACGCGCAGGCCGAAGGGCGCAGGCTGGGAGACAGCGGAGAAGGCTAGCTTTCGCGATGCACTCGTCAGCCGCGTTTCTGCAGACACTCGCGCTGGTACTCGGCGTCGCGGCCCTGACGACGGTGATTTGTCAGCGCCTCAAGCAGCCGGTCGTCTTCGGCTACCTGATCGCCGGCCTGCTCGTTGGCCCGAACGTGCCCGTGCCGTTCGCCGCCGACCCCGAGATCGTCCACACGCTCTCCGAGCTCGGCGTCATTCTCCTGATGTTCGCGCTCGGCCTCGAGTTCAGCCTCGGCCGCGTGCTCCAGATCGGCGTGACCTCGGGGCTCGCCGCCCTCGGCGAGACGAGCCTCATGCTCGGACTCGGCTTTCTCGTTGGCCATCTCCTCGGCTGGACGATGATCGAGAGCGCGTTCACCGCCGGCATCGTCGCCATCTCGAGCACGACGATCATCAGCAAGGCGTTCGTCGAGCAGGGCATCCGCGGGCGAGTCACCGAGATCGTCTTCGGCATTCTCATCTTCGAGGATCTGATCGCGATCCTCCTCGTCGCGATTCTCACTGCAGTGGCGGCAGGCGGCGGTCTCACGCCCGCCGACCTCGGGCTCACCGTGGTGCGCCTCTCGACCTTTCTCGTCGCGCTGCTCTCGATCGGATTGCTCGTCATCCCGCGCTTCATGCGGCTCGTCATCAAGTTGGGGAGCGACGAGACGACGCTCGTCGCCGCCGTCGGCATTTGCTTCGCGTGCGCCTTTCTCGCCCTCTCCTTCGGCTACTCCGTGGCGCTTGGCGCGTTCATCGCGGGGTCGCTCGTCGCGGAGTCCGGGGAGGGGAAGGCGGTCATGCATCTCGTGCATCCGGTGCGCGACATGTTCGTCGCGATCTTCTTCGTGTCCGTCGGGATGCTCATCGACCCGAGCGTCGTCGCGCAGCACTGGGCCGCGGTGCTCGTGCTCGCGGGCATCGTGATCGCCGGCAAGGTGATCGCGGTGTCGGTGAGCACCTTTCTCACGGGGAACGGGCTCGGTCTCGCCGTGCAGACCGGGATGACGCTCGCGCAGGTCGGCGAGTTCTCCTTCATCATCGCGGCGATCGGGCTCGCGAACGGCGCGACCCGATCCTTTCTCTATCCCGTTGCCGTCGCGGTGTCCGCGCTCACGACGCTCACGACGCCGTGGCTCATTCGCGCAGCTGGCCCGGTAACGTCCTTTCTCGACCGCAAGCTTCCCGCGCGCGTGCAGAACTTCGCCGCCTTTTACGGCTCCTGGGTCCAACAGGTTCGCAGAGATACTGGCGACGTGAAGGAGCGTTCGTACGTGCGCCGGCTCATGCAACTGCTCTTCGTCGACGCAGCGCTGCTGCTCGCAATCGTCATCGGTGCGGCGGCCGAGATCGGGCGCATCGGCCCGCTGTTGCAGTCGTGGCTGGGCATCAGCGAGTCGTCGGTCCCGACTGTCGTCACGATCGGCGCGCTCGCGATCTCGGTGCTCCCGATCATCGGCATCGCGCGCACCGCGCGCCAGCTCGGCTTCGCGCTCGCCATTCGCGCGATGCCGCCGGCCATGATCGGGCGAGTCGACTTCGCCGCCGCACCGCGCAACGCGCTCATGGTCACGCTGCAGATCGCGATCATGCTCAGCATCATCCTCCCGCTCCTCGCGATCACGCAGCCATTCGTCACTGCGGCGCCCGGGCTGCTCACACTCGCCGTCGTCGCGCTGGTTCTCGGCGTCGCATTCTGGCGCAGCGCACAGTCGCTGCACGGCCACACGCGCGCGGGCGCCGAGGCGATCGTCGCGATGCTCGGTGAGCAGATGACGACGGACACCCAACCCGACGCCGTGCACACGGCGATGGCGAAGATCGACCTCGTGCTCCCATGGCTCGGCGCGCCGGTCGCGATTCAGCTGATGCCGGGAAGTCCGGCAATCGATCGGTCGCTCGCGAGCGTGGATCTGCGTGGGCGCACGGGCGCGACGGTGCTCGCGATCGTACGCGCTGGCGAGCAGGTGCTCGTTCCGCGCGGGCGCGACATGCTGCGCGCAGGCGATGTGCTCGCGGTGGCGGGGAGCGCGGATGCGGTGGCCGCCGCGCGCGAGCTGATCGAAGGGGCAGTGATTCCAGCAGCTGCAGCCGATGCAAAGTGATCGCGACGACGATGTCGCGGGCGATCGGATGCGCGTCGGTTTGTGTATTCGGTGCGCGAATGTACACGTCGTCGAGAACCGTCGCGGCTCCCATTTCTATCGATGCCGCTTGGCCGATGTGGACCCGGCGTTCACGCGGTATCCGTCGCTTCCTGTACTTTCGTGTCCGGGTTTCACTCTAATGTCGGAGGTAGCCCCACCTGAGGGCGGTTAAGGGCAAGCGTATTAAAATACGAGCAATCTCGCTTTGTACAATGTGCTACAGTTGAAGACCAGCCTCGCACAGAATCGTGGTGATCTCGCGTCCCACGCATTCATCTATCGACACTCGGGAAAGCGGCCGTAGCCGCGTTCTCCCATCTGCCGGGATGTGGGTGTTCCCGTTACGGCAGGATCGGAGTATTCGATGCATGTAAAACTCAAGCCCACACAGCCGCTCGCGCGGCCCGCGACGACGAACCTGCTGCTCGCGGCACTCGCGCCCGACGATCTCGCGCTGATTTCGACTGAGCTCGAAGCGATCCCGCTGCCGCTTCGCGACGTTCTGTACGCGCCGCAGGAAGAGATCGAGCATCTCTACTTTCCTACTACCGGATGCGTCTCGATGATTCACACGACGGAGGATGGATCCGTCGAAGTCGGCACCATCGGTCTCGAGGGGCTCGTCGGAGTTCCTGTGCTCCTTCGCGCCAACTCGGAACCCACGCTCGCGCTCGTGCAGGTGGAGGGAGAGGCGTACCGCATCTCCGCGACCGCCTTCCGCGAAGTGGTCGCGGAGAGCACGCACATGGAGCGCATCTTCCTGCGCTACGCGATGGCGCTGTTCAACCAGGTCGCGCAATCCGTCGCGTGCAATCGCCTCCACACGCTCGAGGAGCGCTGCGCCCGCTGGCTCTTGATCACACACGATCGCATCGATGGCGATGAGTTCAAGCTCACGCAGGAATTCCTCTCCTACATGCTCGGCGTGCACCGGCCTGCGGTGACACTCGCGGCGGGAATTCTGCAGGAGGCTGGCTTCATTCGCTATTCGCGCGGCAACATCACCGTCATGGATCGGCCTGGCCTCGAGGGCGCGTCGTGTAGTTGCTATCAGGCAACGCGCGACGACTACGACTCGCTCGCGAGCTGAGCGCGCATGGCGCGCGTCAAAGGCGGAAAGGCCGCACATCTGACGCTTGACTCGTCGGTGAGCTCGACGCCATGGCGCACGAGCGCTGCGCTCCCCAGCGGTACCTCCTTTCATCTCGCACTCGATGACATCGACGAGTTGCGACTCGCCATCGAGCGCTCGCTGTGTGAGGGCGAGATGGGTGACTCCACGGAGCTCGTCGTCGACGAGGAGCTCAGAAAGTCGCTTCGCGTCGCGTGCGCCAAGGCTCGTTTGCAGCGCGTTCGCGCCGAGCACGTCCTCGTCGACGTCAAGCAGATCTGGACGTCGATCCCGGGCATGCTGGCAACTCGGACGTGCGAGAGACTCAGCGAGATCGTAACCGCATGTATAGATGAGTACTACGTGAGCGGCGATCACGAGTCGACCTGACGTACGGCGCACTGTTCTTGCTGTGTGCATGACTTCACGAAGACACGCGCCGCACGGGTCGATGATCGTGCGCGTGAACGGCGAGAGCGAGCGCCTCGTGGAGTAAGGTTGGTAAGTTCTCATGCTATTAACACCCGCACAGTTCGGGACTCGAGCGGAATCGTCTGGCGAATAACGGAGTCGCATGCGCAGCACGTGCCGGGCTCGCTGGCACTGACTTGCCTCATCTTCGATAGCCACTCGATCTGCCGTCGCTACTGGTGCTATCCCGCCGACTGGCTCACGCTCGCCGAAGCCACGCTGCTCGATGTGATGAACCGGCCGCGACCGGTTGACTGCTGACGCTCGCGCGTCTCGCTCCAGCGCCAAACGTTATCTTTCGCGGGTGAACATCTCTCCGCGATCATCGCTCGGCACCGCATGCATCCTCCTCTTCGCGACGTTCATCCTCGCCGGCTGTGGCATCAGCGCCGAGAGCGGCGGTCGCGCCTACCGCGGCGCGGTACTCACCAAGCCGGTTGCGCGACCGAGCTTCACGCTCACCGACACACACGGGCAGCCCTTCGATTTTCGCGCGCAGACCGATGACACGGTCACGCTCCTCTTCTTCGGCTATCTGAACTGCCCCGACGTCTGTCCCGTCCATCTCACGAACATTGCGACGGTGATGCGCGGGCTTCCGTACGACGTCACGGGGAAAGTGCGCGTCGTCTTCGTCACGACCGATCCCGCGCGCGATACGCCGGAGAAGCTCGAGGCGTGGCTCTCCAACTTCGATCCATCCTTCATCGGCTTGCGCGGCACGCCGGAGCAGGTGAAGGCCATCGAGCAATCGGTGGGCGTGGCCCCCGCCGTCGCTGGCGCGCCGGATTCCGCCGGCGCCTATGAAGTCGGACACGCCGCGCAGGTGATCGCGTTCACGCGCGACGACAGCGCGCACGTCGTC
>PLMM01000318.1 GCA_003142495.1 Gemmatimonadota bacterium
CACGATACTTGACTCCGTCAACTATCGCCTGCCCCTCGCTCACATCGACGGTGTAGCGTTGCCCGTTCACCTCGACGACGTAGATCATGCGCTCACCGGCACGAGCTCGCACACGGTCTCGACGTGCGCCGTTTGCGGGAACATGTCGTACGCGCGGAGCGACGCTATTCGGTAGCGCGGCATGCGTGCGAGGTCGCGCGCGAGCGTCGCGGGGTTGCAGCTGACGTAGACGATCGCGCGCGGCGCGGGGTCGCACTGCTCGAGCTGCTCGGTTACGCGGCCGTCGACGCCGGTGCGCGGCGGGTTGAGCACGACGACATCGGCGGGGAGGAGCGAGCCGAGCACCTCTTCGACTTTTGCGGAGATGGAGGTGGAGCCGGCGGGGAGGCGGAGCGCCGCGTGCGACGATGCATCGGAGTCGAGCTCGATGGCGGAGACGCGGGCGCCACTGAGCGCGAGCGCCAGGGCGAGCTCGCCCGCGCCGGAGTAGCCGTCGATCACCGATTCCGGCTCGTGCGAGAGTACGCGCGCGAGCACGTAGTCGTGCATGCTTGCAGCGACGCGCGCGTTCACCTGCGCGAAGGAGGCGCCAAGCGCGTTCGACTCGCCGCGCTGCTGCATGAGACGGCGGCGTTTCTTCTCCGGAATCCACCAGAGCGCGTTGAGCGACGGCACCGCCTCGAAGAAGCGCGGCGCCTCCGGCCACACGTCGCCGCCCTCGAGCACGAACGTCGCGTTGGCGTTCCCGGCGCCGTCCATGCCGTGCAGGCGTACCGCCCCACGCAGCGTCGATGCGATCGGCAGCATCGATTGCTGCGCCATGATCTCGCGCCAGATCGCGACGACGCGCTCATCGGTGATCGGGCAGTCGCTCAGGGCGAAGATCTTTCGCGGCGAATCGTACGGATGGAGTCCCGCGATCCAGCGCGCGCCGCTCCGCTGCATCGCGAGTGTGAGCTTGCGGCGGTAGCGCCACTGCTGCGCGCTCGGCACGACCTCCGGCTTCTCGATCGTACGCTTCCCGATGCGCGCAATCGAATCGCGGATGATTCCGCTCTTCGCGTCGAGCTGCGCGCCGTACTCCATGTGCTGCAGCTGGCAGCCGCCGCACTTGTCGATCGTATAGTGAGGGCACGGCGGCTCGACGCGGCTCGGCGCCGGCCTTTCGAGGCGCAGGAACTCCGCGCGCGCGAACGAGCCTCGCATCGCGATGTCGACTATTCCCACGTCGCCGGGCGCGGAGCGCGGAACGAAGACGACGAATCCCTCCGCGCGCGCGACACCATCGCCGCCCGCGGCGATCGACTCGACGGTCACGGAGACAGAAGCCACTAGCGGCGCCTCAGGCCGTCGCGAATGCCTGCATTGCGCCAGGCATCGCTGGTGCTCGGGGCGCTCGCACCGCTGGTCGACGCCGCGAGCCGCCCCGCGCGCTCGCTCTCCACCAGCAGCGCCGCCGCGATCGCGACCGCAATCTCTCCATCCGGCGTCGAGCCCCCCGCGGTGAGCGATGGCAGTCGCCGCTCGAGCCACTGGATATCGATCGCGCCGCGCTGAAAGTCCGCGTCGTCCATCACGCGCAGATGAAAATCGCGCGAGGTCTCCACGCCCACGATCGTCAGCTCGAGGAGCGCGCGCCGCATGCGCGCGATCGCCTCGTCGCGCGTGCCTGCCCACACGATGAGCTTTCCGAGCAGCGGATCGTAGTGCAAGCCGATCTCGCTCCCTGCGCCGACGCCGCCATCCCACCGCACGCCAGGTCCGCCGGGCGCGCGCAAAAACGAGATCGTTCCCGTCGACGGGAGAAAGTCGTTCCCCGCATCCTCGCTCGTGATGCGGCACTCGATCGCCCAGCCGCGCGGTTCCGTCATCATCGGCGCAGTCGGCAGCCGCTCACCCGCCGCGATCCGAATCTGCCACTGCACGAGATCGAGCCCGGACACCAACTCCGTCACGGGATGCTCCACCTGCAGCCGCGTGTTCATCTCGAGGAAATAGAAACTCCCATCGGCGGCGAGCAGAAACTCGCACGTCCCCGCATTCACGTAGCCGGCGGCCTTCGCCATTCGAACCGCCGTGTCGCCCATCTTCTTGCGCAGCTCCGGCGTCACCGCCACGCTCGGCGCCTCCTCGATCATCTTCTGATGCCGCCGCTGGATCGAGCACTCGCGCTCGCCGAGCGAGTGCATCGTGCCGTGCATGTCGCCGAGCACCTGGATCTCGACGTGGCGCGGCCCGGCGATGTACTTCTCGACGTACACCGCGTCGTCGCCGAACGACGTCATCGCTTCGCGCTTGGCACTCTCGAGCGCGCTCGCGAGCTCGGATGCGGCGCGCACTATGCGCATTCCCTTCCCTCCGCCGCCGGCTGCGGCCTTGAGCAGCACCGGAAGTCCAAGACTCTGCGCTACCGCCTCGGCCTCGCGCGCGTCGCGCAGCGGCTCCGTGGTACCCGGCACCACAGGCACATTGGCGGTCGCGGCAAGCGCGCGCGCGGCGGTCTTGCTCCCGACGGCCGCGATCGCCGATGCCGGCGGTCTGCCCACCATCGCCCTCGGCATGATGGATTCCCAGGCCCGCGATCACAGGCTGGGACGCTTGCCGGAGATCATGGGNNCGACCGCGCGCGCGAAGTGCTCGCGCTCGGAGAGGAAGCCGTATCCCGGATGGATCGCCTGGGCGCCTGTGCGCTTGGCGGCATCGATGAGCTTGTCCGCGCGAAGATAGCTCTCGCCCGACGGCGCCGCGCCGATGTTCACCGCCTCGTCGGCCTCGCGCGCGTGCGGCGCCGAGGCATCGGCGTCGCTGTACACGGCAACGGAGCCGACGCCGAGCTCTCTGCACGCGCGAACTATCCGAAGCGCGATCTCACCGCGATTCGCGATGAGAACCTTATTGAACACGCATCTCGCGTTCGGCGACAGCGAGAATGTCGCCCATCGACGCGCGCTGGAACTGCGTGCTGCCGACGAAGGAGTAGCGCAGCGTTCCCGATGCATCGATGAGAAAGGACGCTGGGTGCGCGCTGTTGAAGGCATCGATGCCCAGCGGATGCCAGACGCCGTACGCCTTGACGACCATACGATCGCCGTCGCAGAGAATGGGAAAGCGATACGGGTTGTGGAGCTTCTCGAGCGAGACGCGCACGCGGTACCACGCCTGCGCGAGTACCGCGGCGACGCGAATCCCCGCTCCTTCGAGTTTGGGCAGCGCATCCTCGAGCTCGGTGAGTTGGCGACGGCAGCTCGGACACCACATGCCGCGATGGAAGACGAGCAGCAGCCCGCGATGGCCCGCAAGCAGCGAATCGAGATCGAAGGTGCTGTCGGAGATCGCATCCCGAAGTAGAAAAGTCGGGACGCGATCGCCCAGCCGGAGCGTGCTGCTTGGACGCGGCATTACAGTGGGATGTTTCCGTGCTTGCGGGGCGGATTCGTGTCGCGCTTGGCGCGCATCGTCTCGAGCGCATCGATGAGGCGCGGACGCGTGTCGCGCGGATCGATGATGTCGTCGAGATAGCCGCGCGACGCCGCGATGTACGGATGCGCGAACTGCTCACGATATTCCGCAACCTTTGCGTCCATCGCAATCTCCGGATCCTCCGCTTCGGCGATCTCGCGCTTGAAGAGAATCTCCACCGCGCCCTTGGGCCCCATCACCGCGATCTCCGCCGTTGGCCACGCGACGTTGAAGTCGCCGCGAATGTGCTTGCTGCTCATCACGTCGTACGCGCCGCCGTACGCCTTGCGTGTGATGACGGTGAGCTTGGGCACCGTCGCCTCGCAGTACGCGTAGAGCAGCTTGGCGCCGTGCCGGATGATTCCCCCGTGCTCCTGCGAAACTCCGGGGAGAAAGCCGGGCACATCCTCGAACGTAATGAGCGGGATGTTGAACGCGTCGCAGAAACGAATGAAGCGCGCGGCCTTGATCGATGCCGGAATGTCGAGCACCCCCGCGAGCACCGCGGGCTGATTGGCGACGATCCCCACGCCGTAGCCGCCCAGGTGCGCGAAGCCGCAGATGATGTTTGCGCCGTAGTCGCGATGCACCTCGAGGAATTCGCCGTCGTCGACCACGCGGCGCAGCACCTCGTGCATGTCGTATGGCTTGTTCGGATTGTCGGGGACGACGTCGAGGAGCGACTCGTCGCGTCGATCGCGCGGATCCGTTCCACTCCCGCGCGGCGGCTCGGCGAGATTGTTGGAGGGGATGAAACGGAAGAGATCGCGAACTTGTTGGAGACAGGAGATCTCTGAATCGCAAGCAAAGTGCGCGACACCGGACACCGACGCGTGCGTGTCGGCGCCGCCGAGCTCCTCCATCGTCACGTCCTCGTGCGTTACCGTCTTCACGACGTTGGGACCGGTGACGAACATGTACGACGTGCCGCGCACCATGTACACGAAGTCCGTGATGGCCGGCGAATACACCGCGCCGCCCGCGCATGGGCCAAGAATGGCGGAGATCTGCGGCACCACGCCGGAGGCGAGCGTGTTGCGCAGAAAGATGTCCGCGTAGCCGCCGAGGGAAACGACGCCTTCCTGAATGCGCGCGCCGCCCGAGTCGTTGAGCCCGATCATTGGCGCGCCGTTCCGCACCGCGAGATCCATGACCTTGCAGATCTTCTCGGCGTGTGCTTCGGAGAGTGAGCCGCCGAAGACGGTGAAGTCCTGCGAGAAGATGTAGACGAGACGGCCGTCGATGCGGCCGTAGCCGGTGACGACGCCGTCACCGAAGACGCTCGCGTCGCCATCGCCGGTGGCTGCCGAGCGCGAGGTGACGAAGCGGTCGAGCTCGACGAAGGAGCCGTCGTCGAGCAGGAGGTCGAGGCGCTCGCGCGCGGAGAGCTTCCCCTTCGCGTGCTGCGCGGCGAGGCGCGCGACGCCGCCGCCCACCTCGGACGATGCCCGGTGGCGCTCGAGGAGCTCGAG
>PLMM01000095.1 GCA_003142495.1 Gemmatimonadota bacterium
CCCTGTACGCGGCGGCCCCATCCTCGACGTAGAAGTAATCGCGGATGAGCGTGCCATCCGACCGGATCACAGGCTTCTCGCGGCGCAGCACCGAGCGAATCGTCCCGGGTACTATTCGATTCCAGTTCAGATCCCCGCCGCCGTAGAAATTTCCGCAGCGCGTGATCGCAACCCGCAGACCGTACGATGTCGCATAGCTCTGGGCGATGAGATCTCCGCAGGACTTGCTCACATCGTACGGATGGGAGCCGCGCAGTGGTGTGCTCTCATCGTAGGGGAGTGAGTCGCACTCGCCGTACGCCTTGTCCGACGACGCGTACACCACCTGCTTCACCGCGGGGCTGCGACGGCACGCCTCGAGCAGCGACCAGGTGCCGCCGATGTTGGACTCGAAGGTGGACACCGGATTGCGATTCGCGATCGGAACGATCGTCTGCGCCGCGAGATGCAGCACGGTGTCGATTTCGTACTCGCCGAGCACGCGCTCGAGCAGCGCCTGATCCCTGACATCGCCGCGTACGATGGTCACCTTGTTCGCGAGGTCGCTCGCGAGCAGCGAGCTACGCGGAACCCAGTCTCGCACCAGGCATACCACCGAAGCCCCAGCCTCGACCAGTCGCTGCGTGAGCCAGCCACCAACGAGCCCCGTGCCGCCCGTGACGAACGTGGGACGGTCGCGCCAGAATGTGCTCATGCCCACACCTTCCACGGCGCGCGATCGGTGTCCCAAAGATTTTCGAGCAGGCGCTTGTCGCGTAGCGTGTCCATGCACTGCCAAAAATTCTGATGCTTGTATGCGCCAAGCTGCCGGTCGGCCGACAGGCGCGAGAGAGCGTCCGCCTCGAGACTGCACTCCTTCTCGTGCAGATACTCGAACGCCCCCGGCTCGAGCACCAGAAAGCCACCGTTGATCCACCCCTCGTGGATCTGTGGCTTCTCAGTGAACTGCGACACCATGTCGCCATCGAACAAGAGCTCACCGAAGCGCGATGGAGGACGAACTGCAGTCACCGTCGCAAGCTTCCCATGCGACTTGTGAAATTTCAGCAGCGCATCGAGATCCATGTCGCACACGCCGTCGCCGTATGTGACCATCACGGGCTCGTTGTCGAGCAGTGGGCGCAGCCGCTGCACACGACTGCCGGTGGGCGTGTCGAATCCGGTATCGACGAGATTGATGACCCAGTCCTCGCTGTCGCGATTACGCGACTCGACCTTCCCGCTCGCGAGGTTAATGGACATCGAGCCATTCAAGCTCAGATAGTCCAGGAAATACCGCTTGATGTACTCGCCCTTGTAGCCGAGCGCGATGTAGAACTCGTTGTGTCCGTAGTGAGCGTAGTGCTTCATGATGTGCCACAAAATCGGCTTCCCCCCGATCTCCACCATCGGCTTCGGCCTGATCTCCGTTTCCTCGGCGAGCCGGGTGCCCAGCCCTCCCGCAAGCAACACGACCTTCATGAGTTGATGCTCATCGCCAGACGCTCGGACTCGATCGGCTCATAGCTCGTCGTCCATTTGAGAAGAGGGCGCACCACTCCGGGAAAAGGCCCTGCGTAGTCTCCACGAGCGGAGTCTCCGTCGAGACTGTCGATCACCTGGAATGCCACAGCGTCGCGCTCGAAGTAGTGCACCACGACTGGATCCATCGTGCTCACCGCCGCGCTGACGACCATCGTGCCTTCCGACAGGAAGTTTCCGGGAATCCACGCTGTGGTCGTGAAGCGCCCCTTCGGCCTTGCACGACGCTTCCAGTCAGGATCATGATCGCCGGCGATGAAGACGCAGACGCCTTCTTCATTGAAGAAATGAAAGTTCGGGATGAGATCATGCCCCTCGGCAAGCACATCGAACTCCATTTCGACTCGCACCGGCGTGCGAATGTCGATTGCCTCGGAAGTCTCTCCGAGCTCCGTTCGAACCCGCACGGCGCGCAGTCGCACGATGTCGTTGCCGGGAGCCGAGCGCACGTCGAGCCACTCTCGCACTGCAGTCGAGCCTACGCCCGATCGCAGATAGTCGCTGACGATCTCGCTCGATCGCCCATCGGCGACGACGCGCCCCTCGTCCAACAGAATCGTTCGCTCGCAGAGCCGCGTCACCGCCATCATGTTGTGCGACACGAACATCACCGTGCGCCCGTTGTGGCCAACGTCCTCCATCTTCGCGAGACACTTCTTCTGGAAAGACGCGTCGCCCACCGCGAGCACCTCGTCGACGACGAGAATCTCGGAGTCGAGGTGCGCCGCCACCGCGAAGGCGAGCCGCAAATACATCCCGCTCGAGTAGCGCTTGACCGGCGTGTCGATGAACTGCGATACCCCTGAGAACTCCACGATCTCATCGAAGCGGCGCGCGATCTCGTGCCGCCGCATTCCGAGAATGGCGCCATTGAGGAAGATGTTGTCGCGCCCGGACAGCTCCGGATGGAATCCGGTTCCGACCTCCAGAAGCGACCCGAGCCTCCCATGCACTTCTGCGCGCCCCGACGTCGGCGTCGTGATGCGCGAGAGAATCTTGAGGAGTGTGCTCTTCCCCGCACCGTTGCGGCCGATGAGGCCGACGATCTCGCCTCGCCGAATCTCGAACGACACGCCGCGCAACGCGAGGAAGTCCTCCGCAGCCCGCTCCGTTTGCTTCGTCGCGCTCGAGCGCATCAGCGAGCGCAAGCCGCGCATCGGAGCAGCGGCGGTGTGCGCGAGCGCATCGCGAAGCGACGCATGTCGTTGTACCGCGCCGCCAAGCCGGTACCGCTTCGTGATCTCCCGCGCTGTTATCGCCAGCTCTCTCACGCCACGTCCGCGAACAAGTGCTCCGTTCTCCGGTAGTACAGCGCCCCGCTCAGAAAGAGCGCGATCCCTACTATAGTACCGATCCCCAAAGTTCCCCACGGGATCTCCCCCGTGCGCAGCAGCACCACCCGGAACGTCTGGATGATCCCCGCCATCGGGTTGAGCGCGTACAACGTGCGGTAACGCTCCGGCACGAGCGACAAGGGATAGACCACCGGTGAGATGTACATCCAGATCTGCACGATGAACGGGACGATGTGCCGCACATCCCGGTATTGAATATAGATCGCCGCGAGCCAGCAGCCGACGCCCGTCGCCGTCAAAATCGTGAGCAGCAGCAACGCGGGGATCATCCAGATCGCAGCCACCGACGGCGTCACGTGATACCACGCCATCATCGCCGCCAGCACCACGCACGACACCGCGAAGTTCACGAGCCCCGAGAGCACCGACACCACGGGGATGATCAGCCGCGGGAAGTACACCTTGGTGATGAGATTCGCGCTCGTCACCAGCGACGCACTCGCCGCCGAAAAAGCATTGGAAAAGTACATCCACGGAATCAGCGCGGCGAGCGTGAACACCGAGTACGGCACGCCGTCCGACGGAATCTTCGCCAGCCTCCCGAAGATCACGGTGAAGATCAGCATCGTGAGCAGCGGCTGCAGCACGGCCCACGCTGCACCCAACGCCGTCTGCGCATACTGCACCTTGATGTCGCGCCACACCAGGAAGAGCAACAGCTCCCGGTTCGCCCACATCTCGCCGAAGTTGATGCTCGGCCACCTGGGTGCAGGCTCGATCACGATCGTCGGCAACGAGCCGCCGGGCGCAAGCTCCCCGACGACCGCTTCGGTCATCAATTCCATGAACTCTGGTCTTGTGTTTGAGAACTACGGGAAGGTCGTGCGACTACCGCTTTGCTTCTCGCCGCTACTACCGCTCGAGCGCCACCGGGGTCGACACCGGCGTCGGCGTCTCCACTCCAAACATCCCTCCACGCCCACGCCCGCTCGCGTACGCCGGCTCGCGTGTCAACGCCGGCAGTGACGCCAGATCGCCCACACTCATCTCGGCCAGCAGCCAGTTCCAACGCGCCCGAAAGCGATCGTAGGAAAAGGTGCCCAGCTCGCGCGGAATCG
>PLMM01000104.1 GCA_003142495.1 Gemmatimonadota bacterium
TCGCGACCGTTCGCGCGCTCAAGCTCAACGGCGGCGCGAACAAGAAGAATCTCGCCACGGAAGATCTGGCGGCGCTCGAGAAGGGGCTGCCCAATCTCGCCCTCCACATCGAGAACGTCTCGCAATTCGGCGTGCCGGTGATCGTCGCCATCAACCGCTTCACTACGGACAGCGATGCCGAGCTCGCGATGGTCGCGGACTTCGCGCGCAAGCACAAAGTGCGCGTGGCGCTCAACGAGGTGTGGGAGAAGGGCGGCGCGGGCGGCGAAGAGCTCGCGCGCGAGGTGCTCTCGGCGCTCGACAACGACAAGTCCCACTTTGCGCCGCTTTACGATGTGAAGAAGCCGATCAAGGAGAAGATCGACACGATCGTGCGNNAAGGTGTACGGAGGCGACGGCGCCGACTACAGCAGCAAGGCCGACCGCGCAATCGAGTATCTTGAGTCGATCGGGCTCGCGGAGACGCCGGTCTGCATGGCGAAGACGCAGTACTCGGTCACGGACGATCCGACAAAGCTCGGGCGCCCCAAGGGCTTCCGTATCACGGTGAACGAGGTCTATCCTGTAGCGGGTGCGGGCTTCGTGGTGGCGCAGGCGGGCGACATCATGACAATGCCCGGATTGCCGAAGGAGCCTTCCGCAGAGAAGATGAGTATCACGAAAGACGGCACGATCACGGGGCTGTTTTAGCCCCGGCGTTCCGGCAAGCGTTGTCTACTACCGAAAGGGGGACGTGTGGCGCACCACCGCATCGAGACCGAGANNATCGGGCCGTATTCGCAGGGCATCGTGGCAGGCGGCTTTCTCTTCACCGCCGGACAGATCGCGCTCGATCCGGTGTCCGGCAAGATCGTGGAGGGTGGTATAGTCGAGCAGACCACGCGCGTGCTCGAGAATCTCCGTGAGGTGCTCGCGAAGGCCGGCGCGACGTGGTCCGACGTGGTGCGCAGTACGGTTTACCTGGTCGATCTCGCGGAATTTCCGACGGTCAACGAGATCTATGGCAAGCATCTCGGCAGTGCGCGCCCGGCGCGTTCCACGGTGCAAGTTGCAGCGCTCCCGCGTGGCGGACTGATCGAGATCGACCTGATCGCGCACATCCACGCGTGATGGCTGTGGTGCGCCGGAGCATCACGAGCGTGAGGCGATCGCTCGTTGTTTCCATGATGGTCGTCGTATGCGCGCTCTCGGCGGGCGGCGTGGTCGCGCGCGCGCAGGTGGCCGACAGCGCGCGCGTCGGCATCTCGCAGCCCACCGACAGCACGAGCGCGCTCGTCGTGCCGCCGCGACTTCGCTCGGCCGCGGATTCGATCAGCGATCATCTCGACTCGGTGCTCCTCGCCGGCCCGCCAATTCGCCCCAAGACGGCGCTCCTCCGATCGCTGCTCATCCCCGGGTGGGGCCAGGCGTCGCTCGATCGCGGCACCGCGGGCGCGACGTACTTCGCGCTCGAGGCTGGATCGATCGCGATGCTGATTTTCGCGAAGCAGGAGCTGGCCACCGCGCGCCGCGCCGCGCGCGACAGCACCTTCGTAAACGACTCCACCTTCGGGCCGCCCCCCGTGCTCGGCGGCCGCGTGCGCGTGCGCAGGCTCCAGGTGGAAGACTGGGCCGCGCTGATCTTCTTCACGCATCTGTTCTCCGCCGCCGATGCCTTCGTCTCCGCACATTTGTGGGACGTGCGCGTGCAGGTGCACGGCGGGCAGGAGATGCGCTCGGCGGCGGTCACCGCGACGATCCCGTTTTGAGCGGGAGCAGCGCGCCCGTCGGCGTCTTCGATTCGGGAATCGGCGGGCTCACCGTCGTGCGCGAGATCGAGCGGCAGCTGCCGCACGAGCGCATCATCTACTTCGGCGACACGGCGCGCGTACCGTACGGGCCGAAGAGCCCGGAAACAGTGCAGCGTTATAGCCGCGAGATCGCGGACTGGCTCGTGGGCGAAGGCGTGAAGGCGATCGTCGTCGCGTGCAACACCGCCACTGCGCACGCGCTTCCGATGTTGCGCGAGTACGTGAAGGTTCCGGTCATCGGGGTTGTCGAGCCGGGCGCGCGCGCCGCGATGCGCACCACGCGCTCGAAGGTTGTCGGCGTGATCGGCACCGCAGGGACGATCGCCTCGGGCGCGTACGAGCGAGCGATCCACGCGATCGAGCCGAGCGCGCGAGTGGTCGCTCGCGCGTGCCCGCTCTTCGTGCCGCTGGTCGAAGAGGGGTGGATCGATCGCGAGGCGACGCGACTCATCGCTCGCGAATATCTCGAGCCGCTGGCCGCCGCGCAGGTGGACACGATCGTGCTCGGATGCACGCACTATCCGCTACTCGCCCCGATGCTCGCCGAGCTCGCGATGCCCGGCGTGCAACTCATCGACAGCGCTGCGGAGACGGCGGCCGAGACGCGTCGCACGCTCATCGAGCGCGATCTCCTTGCGCCGAGCTCCTCGACGTCGCCCGCGCACCGCTTCGTGGCGTCGGACGACCCCGATCACTTCCTACGCGTCGGCCAGCGCTTCCTTGGCGCCGCGATCGATCGCGTCGAGAAGGTCACCCTCGGATGAGCCGGTCCACGCGCGCAGCTCGATGCGCTCGGGGCGCATGACGAGATACGCTGGGCGAGTCGCCCACGCGCCCGGATTCGCGTACACGCCGCCCGCCGTCGTGCGCTCGAGCGTCGCGACGTGCGAATGACCGAAGCACACGAGCTCCGTCTCGCGATGCGCGGCGAGATACTCGTGGGCAACGGTGCGCAGCCCGCTTCCACCGTCGGTTGCGCCGTGCGAGCGGCTGTGATTCGATGTGCCGCTCGCCACCCGCGTGGCGAAGTCGGGGTGCAGCGACCCGAACGCGCGAATCGCCAATGGATGCCGCATCACGCGCTTGAACGCGCGGTAGCTGCGATCCTCTCGCCTGCGCAACCCATCGCCGTGCGCGACGTGCGCGCGCCAGCCTCCGAGCTCGCCATTCCACTCGCCGTGCACGAGCTCGACGCCGATCTCGCGCCCGAGCACGTCGCCACCCCACGCGTCGTGATTCCCGGCGATCATGAGCACGGGCGTTCCGGCGTCCGCGAGCGCGGCGAGCGCGCCGAGCACGCGCACGTGGCCGCGCGGCATCACGGTGCGCCACTCGAACCAGAAGTCGAAGAGGTCGCCGTTGATCACGACGGAGCCGGCGTTCGCTCGCGCGAAATTCAGAAACGCGACGACGTCGCGCTCGCGCTCGGAGGGAGCGGCGCCCAGGTGCGCGTCGGACATCAGCATGCATGGCGCGGGAAGCATGCGCACATTCTAGTTGCACGCGGCGTGCATTACAAACCGGCGCTCCGCGGCGCTCGATGACGAAGATTCCCGAATCGGTGACCGAGCTTCGCGTACGCTACGCGGAAACCGATCAGATGGGCGTCGTCTATCACACCAACTACCTCATCTGGTGCGAGATCGCCCGCACTGATCTCATTCGCACGCTCGGCGCCAGCTACCGCGAGCTCGAGGAGCGCGGTGTGCGGCTCGCGGTGTCCGAAGCGTCCGTGCGGTACATTGCAGCAGCCCGCTACGACGACCGCATTCGCGTGGAGGCGCGCCTCACTCGGGTGACCTCCCGTACGATGATCTTCGACTACACCATCCTGAATGCCGATAGCCTGCAGCGACTCGCGACCGCCAGCACGACGCTCATCTCCCTCGACCCTTCGAATCGCGTTGCGGTGCTCCCTGCCGACGTCAGGCGTGCGCTCGCTGGCGATGCACCGCTCGATGCGACGTAGCGCCGCGATCGCGCTCAGCGCGTCGCTCGCGCTGCTCGGCGCGTGCGCGAGCGGTAGCGCGAGTAGTGCAGGGTCGTCATCGCGCGCGAGCGCCGCGCCCGTCGATGTCGCGCGCTACGGCCGCCTGCTGGCGATGGCCGATGAACGTCGCATCGACACCGCGCTGATCCAGGGAATCTTCCGCAGCGGCTCGAGCCCCGAGCGCGCAGCCGCGGCACTCGCGGTGGGGCAGGTGCACGGTGCGGCGCTCGCGCCCGCGCTGCGCGCGCTCCTCGCGGATCGCGATACGGCCGTCGCCGCCAATGCGGCCTACGCGCTCGGCATGCTCGCCGACACCGGCAGCATCGCCGCACTCTCGCACGCACTCGATGCGCCGCCGTCCGTTGCTTCCAACGCCGCGTGGGCGCTCGGTCAGATCGGCGAGCCCGCGCGCGCGACGATCGTCGCTGCCCTCGCGCCCTCTACGCCTGCGCTCGCACCGCGCGTTCGCGGCGCGCTGCTCCTCGCGACCTTCCTCTTCAAGCCCGTTCCCGTCGAAGCCATTCGCCCCTGGCTCGCCGATTCGAGCGCGCGCGTGCGCTGGAGCGCGGCGTACGGCATCGCCCGCGCCTACGCGCCCGCCGGCGTGCGCGCCCTCATCCCGCTCGCAACCGACGCCGATGGCGAGGTTCGCGCGCAGATCGCGCGCGCATTCTCGCATCGCGCGGCGGGTGACTCCCTCGCCTCGCTCGTTCGCGCGCCGCTCTCGAAGCTCGTGGGCGACCCGAATCCGCACGTCCGCATCAACGCGCTCCACTCGCTCGCGACCTACGGCTCCGCGAGCAAGGGCGCCATCGTCGCGGCCACGCACGATCCGGACGCCAACGTTCGCGTCACCGCCGCCCAGGAGCTCGGTGCGGTGCTCGACAACACGCGCTCGGCGTGGATGACCGCATGGAAGGCCGACACGGGCTTCATGTATCGTCGCAGCGTGCTCGCGTCCGCTCTCTCGCAAGATGTCGTGCTCCCCGCAACCGAAATGGACGAGCCGGACAGCTGGACCCATCAGGGCGACTGGCGCCTGCGCGCCGCCGTCGCCGAAGCCGGCGGAGCGTCGACGACGATTCTGCGACTGCGCGAGGTCTCGCTGCCGGCCTCGCGCGATCCGGATCCGCGCGTGCGTGCGGTCGCGTACGCGGCGATGGCGCCCCACGCCGACACCGCCGATGAGCATCCGTGGCGTCGTGAGTTCATGGAGTACGGGCTCACCGATGCCGACGTGATCGTCCGCGCCACGGCGATAGCCTCCCTCGAAGGGCACGCGACCGCGGCCGAAGTACCGCTCGTCCTCGAGAGCTACCGCAGTTCGGAAGCAGACGCGCTCAATGACGCGCGCATTGCCGGCGTTCGCTTCCTCATCTCTGCATGGCAGCGCGACAGCGCGCACTTCGCTGACTCGACCATCAAGTCCATTCGCTCGCTGCCCGTGCCGCCCGACATGCTCACGCGAATCGCGGCGGACAGCTTCGCGCTGCTCGCGAGCTGGCGTGCGGCGCCGCGCCCCGCGCCCAAGCCCGCGTCATGGTACGAGTCGATCGTGCGCACGCGCATCCTCCCCGCACTCGGCGGCAAGCTCCCGCGCGCTGAGATCGTGACGGAGCGCGGCACGATCACGCTCGAGCTCTACCCGGTGGAAGCGCCACTCACCGTCGAGAACTTCCTCTCGCTCGCGGCGAGCAACTTCTATGATCATGGCCGCTTCTTTCGCGTCGTTCCGAATTTCGTCGCGCAGGACGGCGACCATCGCGGCGACGGCGCGGGCGGTCCCGCGTACAACATCCGCGATGAGTTCAACCCGCATCGCTACGAGCGCGGCTCGCTCGGCATGGCACTCTCGGGGCCGGATACGGGCGGCAGTCAATACTTCATGACGGTTGCTCCCGATCCGCATCTCGATGGCCGCTACACGGTGTTCGGCCGCGTGATCAGCGGCTTCGAGGCGCTCGACGCACTCGTGCAGGGCGACCATCTCGAGCGCATTCGTGGTCTCTAGCGCCACGTCCGCGCTCGCGCGGGGTAGCATCGGCATGCGTCACCTCCGCTGGTCAATCGTCGCCCTCGCGGCAGTCGCAGCCGCATGCTCTCCACGCGCGATTCCGCTCGTGGGAGTGATCTCGCCTCGGCCTCTGCCGTCATCCGAGCTTCCGCCAGTCCATCGAAAAGTCGTTTTCCAGTGGGACTATTCCCAACCCGAGCTCCGCATTCGCGGCGACGGCGTCGCGCGCATATCGGCGCCCGACAGCGCACGCCTCGATTTCTTTGTAAATGGGCAGGGATCCGGCCACGCGTTGCTCGTTGGCGATAACATACGTCTGCAGGATGGGCAGCAGTCCATGCGCGACTTCCTGCCGCCCGCTCCGCTCCTCTGGGCGGTGCTCGGCCGGCTCCACGTTCCAGGCGCCGCCGATACGACGGTGCGCGTTGACTCGGACACCCTCAGGGTCGACATTGGACATCAGCCGGGGTGGCGAGCGACCTTCGAGGGCGAGCAGCTTCGCCGGCTCGAGCTGATCGATGGCGGCCGGATTCCGCAGTGGGTTGCGCGTCCTGCTGCCGGCCCGATTCGGTACGAGCAGCCTCGCCTGCGTCGCACGCTTCTGTTGACGATCTCGCGCGTAGACACTGTTCCCGGATTCGATGCTGCGATCTGGCGGTAATCTCTTGCTGGTGTTGAGTGGGCTGCTACTGACGGGGTGTCTCTATCACTTCGCCGGCGGCGGTCTGCCTCCGCACATCAAGACGGTCGCCGTGCTCCCGTTCGACAACGAGACGCCGCAGCCGACGCTGCAGCGCGAGCTGTACGACCTCATGCGCCGCGACGTCGAGAACCGCCTGGGCCTTCGCGAAGCGGACGAGGGAAAGGCGGACGCGATCGTGCGCGGCAAGATCCTCCGTTACGATCCCGACATTCCCGCAGCATATTCCGCCGATCGCAATGCGCAGGCGACGTCGACGGAACGGAAGCTTCAGATCACCCTCGATGTGGAGATCGTCGATCAGACGACCGGCCGCACGCTGTGGGCGCGGAAGGCGATGCTCGAAGAGGGGACGTACGCCGAGCGCTCGGAGGCGGATGGACGCCGTCAGGCGCTCACCAAAGTCGTGAACGACATCATCGCCGGAGCACAATCGCAATGGTAAGCCGCTCGCGCTCTGGAAAGTCGTCGTACGGCTGTCTGGTCTTCATTCTCCTGATCGGAGCCGTGCTCTACTTCGGCTTCAACATCGGGAACGTCTACTTTCGCGCCTACCAATTTCAGGACGCGATGACGCAGGAGTCGCGCTTCGCCGCGCGCAACACAAACGAGGTCATCATCGCGCATTTGCGCGCGCAGGCGGACTCGCTCGACCTTCCCGAGGGCGCGAAGAAGATTCAAATTCGCAGGAAGCCGAATCAGATCTGGATCTGGTGCGAGTACATCGAGATGGTCGATCTGCCATGGAAGCAGCAGGAGATCGACTTCAATCCGCACGTCGAGAGGGTCTTCTGAGCGTTCGCGCCCCTGCGCGGAAGGTGATGTCCTGGAGCGACGCGGTTCGCTGGCGAGAAGCGGAGTCGGGGCTCGTGGTGTTCACCAACGGCGTATTCGATCTGCTGCACACCGGCCACATCGACCTGCTCATGGCCGCACGCGCGCTCGGCGACAGCTTGATCGTCGGCATCAACACCGATGAGTCGGTTCGTCGCCTCAAGGGTCCCTCTCGCCCCGTGCGCACCGAGGCCGAGCGTGCCTATGTGCTCGCGGCGCTCGAGTGCGTCGATGCGGTGACCGCGTTCGATGAAGACACGCCGCTCGAGCTCGTCCTGGCCATTCGACCAGATGTGCTGGTGAAGGGCGGCGATTACACTCCCGATACCGTCGTCGGTCGCGCCGAGGTCGAATCGTGGGGCGGACGCGTGCACGTCGTTCCGCTCACTGCAGGTCATTCCACCACTCGCATCATTGAGGCGCTTCGTGCCGGCTCCTGAACTTTCCGCGCGCGTTGGCCGCGCGCTCGACGCGCTGCGCCCACTCGATATCAAACGCAATGCTGCGCAGTACGCCGAGGGGTCGTGCTTGATCACGTGCGGGAACACGCGCGTGCTGTGCACGGCGAGCGTCGAGGAGGGCGTGCCGGGGTGGAAGCGCGGCAAGGGCGAGGGGTGGATGACCGCCGAGTACGCGATGCTACCGCGCGCAACGCACACGCGCACGTCGCGCGAGCGCACGCAAATCGGCGGACGCACGCAGGAGATTCAGCGCCTCATCGGTCGCAGCCTGCGCGCGATGATCGATGACTTCAAGTTCGGCGAGTTCACCATCAAGGTCGACTGCGACGTGCTGCAGGCCGACGGCGGCACGCGCACCGCATCGATCACCGGCGCGTGTGTCGCTGTCGTCGATGCCTTCGACTGGCTCGTGCGCGAGAAGAAGATCGCGACGTCGCCGGTGAAGCGCCGCGTCGCCGCGGTGAGTGTCGGCGTCATTGATGGCGAGGCGCGGCTCGATCTCGATTATCCGGAGGATGTGCGCGCCGAGGTGGACATGAATGTCGTGATGACGTCCGAGGGGACGTACGTGGAGGTGCAGGGCACGGGCGAGCACGGCACCTTCGATCGCGACGCGCTCAACCGGCTGCTCGCGCTCGCGGATGGCGGCGTCATGTCACTTCTCCTCGCGCAGAGCGAGGCGCTCCACGGATGAGCGACAGGTATCTGCTCGCCACGCGGAGCCTGGGGAAGCTGTACGAGTTGCGACCGATGTTCTCCGCGGCGGGTCTCGAGGTGATCGATCTCGATGGCGCGGGGATTCCGGAGTCGCACGCGGAAGCGAATCTCGAGGTGTTCGATTCGTTCGAAGAGAACGCGCTCGCCAAGGCGAAATACTTTCGCGCAAAGAGCGGGCTCATAACGATCGCCGATGATTCGGGACTCGAAGTGCAGGCGCTGGGCGGCGCGCCGGGCGTGCACACCAAGCGGTGGAGCGGCCGCGCCGATCTCGAGGGACGCGCGCTCGATGTCGCAAACAACGATTTTCTGCTGCGCAAGCTTGGTAAGGCGACGGACAGACGCGCGCGTTACGTGTGCGTCGCGGCGATCATCGATGGCAGCGGGCATCGAATTTTTCGTGGCGAAACGGAGGGCGAGATTCTCGAGGCTCCGCGAGGCGAGGGCGGATTCGGATACGATCCGCTCTTTCTGTCGTCTGATCTGGGCATCACCTTCGCCGAGGCGGAGCGGGCGGTGAAGGAGCGTGGAAGTCATCGTGGGCGTGCGTTCGCGCAGTTGATCGCGTGGCTCGCGGCTCGCGCGCGAAGTGGAAGAACGTGAGCGCTTGCGGTTGACCCGAGCCGGCGGTCACAGTAGGTTTTGCGTTTCCCGGGGCGTAGCGTAGCCTGGTATCGCGCCTGCTTTGGGAGCAGGAGGTCACCGGTTCAAATCCGGTCGCCCCGATCGAGAAAAGCCCCGAGGGGGAGCAGTTGCCGACTTGCGTCACCGGAAGCGCCAGTAGCTCAGGTGGATAGAGCAACAGCCTTCTAAGCTGTGGGTCGGAGGTTCGAGTCCTCCCTGGCGCGTGGACGACGAAAAGGATTTGCGCCCATAGCTCAATTGGCAGAGCAAATGACTCTTAATCATTAGGTTGTAGGTTCGATTCCTACTGGGCGCATAGAGTGACGTTGAATGCATAGATCAGGGGCGTCACCTCATGGGTGATGCCCCTTTCCACATCAGTGCTATCAGAACATGATGGCTCGCAAACGCGTGTGGATCGAATCGCGGGAATCGGCAGCCGCGTGGCCGACTCGATCCCCGTGTCGATTTGTCGAGCCCTCATTCGACGTGACTATGCAGACCGCGCTCGACCGTGCGACGACGGCGATCATTCGCGCGACTCGAGCGAAATGCTGTTCGGTGTCGGAACCGAGCGGGCAAAACATCTAACAGATGTAGACTTAAAATGAGAAAGATCAGGATCATGGAACACATCTCGCTGGACGGCGTGATCTCGCCCGGCGGACGGGGCGAAGACAGCGACTTCGCGCATGACGGATGGACGGCACCGTATCGGAGCGCCGCGGGGGCAGAGGCCGTGGCCGCAGCACAGGGCAGCAGCTTCGATATGCTGCTTGGCCGCCGCACCTACGATCTTTGGGCCAGTTTCTGGCCGAAGATCACGAGTGGTCCGTTTGCGAAAGGTCTGAACGCCGCGACGAAATACGTCGCGACCCACAGGCCGGACAGTCTCGGATGGGGTCCGGTCGGGCAGCTGGGCGCGGACATCATGGAGGGTGTTCGCCGCGTCAAGTCGAAGGACGGCCCCGATCTGATCGTCTGGGGAAGTTCGACGCTGACGTCCGTGCTGCTCGAGCAGGGACTGGTCGATGAGGTTGTGCTGCTCGTCTATCCGGTCTTGCTGGGCCTGGGCAAACGCTTCTTTTCGGACAGTGCTGACCCGCGCGAACTCGCTCTCGTCAGCACAAAGGCCACATCCTCGGGCGTGCTCATGAACACTTACCGATACGTTGGATCGCTGCGCACCGAATCTGCCGACGCGAGCACGTAAGTGAGCGGTGAACGTTTTGAAAAGAGATGAAGCGACAGAGGGTCACCCGGTTGAGTGGCCCTCTTTTCTTTCGGCTACATCACCGTCGCGCGGTAGCCTCCGTTCCCATTCACGCATCTGAGGTAGCCCTCCTCGCCAGTGTGCATGTCGTCGGTGTGACTGTCATCCGCAGATAAGAGTGAGTCGCATCTTGATGAGCGCCTGCACCTGCGGCAGCAGCG
>PLMM01000430.1 GCA_003142495.1 Gemmatimonadota bacterium
CGTCTCGGCATTGGGAGCAGGTACGGATCTGCGTCGATGATCAGGGCGCGGGGGTTCCGGTCGCGGATCGGCAGCGCATTTGGGAGCCGTACGTGCGGCTGCCGCGCGAAGTCACCTCGGCCTCGACGGGGAGCGGCATCGGGCTCTCGGTGGTGCGCCACCTGGTGGAGCGATATCGCGGACGCGCGTGGGTGGAGGACGCGCCGGACGGAGGCGCACGCTTCGTCATCGAGGTGCCGGGG
Organism: Gemmatimonadota bacterium; assembly: GCA_003142495.1. GTDB lineage: Bacteria > Gemmatimonadota > Gemmatimonadetes > Gemmatimonadales > Gemmatimonadaceae > FEN-1250. The sequence goes on from PLMM01000430.1 coordinate 243, forward strand.
ATGAGCATGCCGCGCACCGAGGAAGTGGAAGAGATGCCTTTCGTGACTCGTTCCTCCGTTGTGCAGAGTGGAGACTGAGAGCAACCATGGCGAGAATACTGGTAGTAGAAGACAGCGTCGATCTCGCGCGCGCACTGCGCACGAATCTCGAGCTCGAGGGGCACGAGGTCGGCGTCGCGCTCGACGGCGAGCGCGGGCTCGCGCTCGTGCGCTCGTCGCGCCCCGATCTCATCGTGCTCGACCTGATGCTGCCGAAGATGGACGGCTATCTCCTGCTGCGCGCCGTGCGCGGCGAGGGGCTGCACATGCCCGTTCTGATTCTCACCGCGCGCTCGGACGAGGCGGAGAAGGTGCGCGGCTTTCGCTGGGGCGCCGACGACTATGTCACGAAGCCGTTCAGCCTCATCGAGCTGCTCGCGCGCGTGGAGGCGCTGCTGCGCCGCTCGCGCCAGGCGACCACGGCGGCGGCTGAGCTGAGCGATGCAGCGGTGCGCTTCGGCACGATCGAGGTGCATCCGTCGAAGCGGTTGGTGATGCGGCAGGGTGCGCCCGTGCCACTGCGGCCCAAGGAGTTCGACCTGTTGATGGCGCTCGTACGTCGCGATGGAAGCGTCGCGCAGCGCGCGGAGCTGCTGCGCGAGGTGTGGGGCTACAAGCCGGCAATGGTGAGCCGCACGATCGACACCCACATCGTCGAGCTGCGCCGCAAGCTCGAGGATGATCCCTCATCGCCGCGCCACTTTCTCACCGTTCGCAAGACGGGATACCGCTTCGAGCGCTGACGTCGCGCGCATGACCGCCACGCGATGCTGACATCGCGCTGACGAGTTCCTCCACGCACGTGTGAGTTCCGTGCGAGCATCGCCAACTGGGAAGCGCTACGCGCGACCGTCCTCTACCGTGCCCTGTGTACGGGCCCGCCATCGGACTCACGCATCGCGTCTCCGCGATGCACTCCGTGACGAGGCCTACACGTGGGCAACGGCATTCCGCGATCGCGGAAGGAGGACACATGGTATCGAAACTTCGTCAGACCGGTGCGCTGCTCGCCTTCCTCACGCTCGCCGCCACGGCGGCGAGTGCTCAGGGAGTCACCATTACTGGACTCGTCACGAGTGACGCCGGGACGCCGCTCGCGTCGGCAAGCGTCATCCTGGATGGGTTGAGCATCGGCACCATCACGCGCGACGACGGCCGCTACACGATCGCCGTACCAGCCGCGCGCGCGAACGGACAGCCCGCGTCTCTCGTCGCGCGGCTCATCGGCTACAAGTCCGTGTCCTTCCCGGTGACGCTCACCGCGGGCACGCCGATCACGCACGACTTCGTGCTCGGCACCAATCCACTTCGGCTCGGCGAGATCGTCATCACCGGAACCGGAACGTCGTCGTCGGCCGAGAAGCTCGGCAATGTGCGCAATCATGTCGACTCGACGGCGATCACGCTGAGCAACGAATCCAACATCGTCGAGTCGCTCGCGGGCAAGGCGCCGAACGTCGAGGTGACGGAGCAGAGCGGCGAGCCGGGCGCGGGATCGTACATCCGCATCCGCGGCACGCGCAGTCTCGCATCGGGGAACGGTCAGCCGCTGTTCGTCGTGGACGGAGTGCCGATCGACAACAGCAGTATCTCGACGACGAACTTCAACCCCAACGATGGATTGGGGTCGGGGGAGATCGAGGGCACGGCGCAGGCGAACCGTGCATCGGACATCAATCCCAACGACATCGAGAACATCGAGATCCTGAAGGGCGCCGCGGCCGGTGCACTGTATGGTGCGCGTGCCGGACAGGGCGTCATTCTCATCACGACGAAGAGCGGAAAGGCGGGCGCCACGCGCTACTCGGCGCAGAGCAAGCTCTCGTTCGATAACGTAAACAGAAACTATCCGCTGCAGACGAAGTACGGGCAGGGATACAACGGCCAGTCACCGGCGATGCTGAACGCGGATGCCGAAGGCAATCCGGATCCCACGGCGTGCGACAACATCAGCAACGCCTTCTGCCGCTATAGCTGGGGCCCCGATCTCACCGGCACCGGAACGCCGGTGTACGACCATGCCAACGAGGCGTTCGTCACCGGACACACCACCGACAACAATCTCTCGGTGTCGGGCGGCAACGACCGCACGTCGTTCTTTCTCAGCGGCGCGTATCTCTACGACCGCGGCGTGTTCGAGGGACCGAATAACAACTATCAGCGCTCCACCATCCGCCTGAAGGCGACGCAGAAGCTGACCGATCGTCTCGATATCGGCGGCAACATCTCCTTTGCGGACGCGCGCGGAAACTACGTCGAGCGCGGCAACACCACCGACGGACTGCAGCTCGGACTGCTCCGCACGCCGCCGAACTGGAACAACCTTCCGTACAAGGGACCGAACGGGCAGATCACCTTCCGCTTCCAGCATCCGACCGCGGGGGATGTCACCAGCGATCGTGGCTGGAACAACCCATTCTGGACCCTGAACGAAGGCGTGCACAACTCGCAGCTCGGACGCGTCTTCGGAAATCTGACGTCGAACTACAATGCGACCGACTGGCTGAAAGTGAACTACGTCCTCGGCGGCGACTACTACGCCGATGAGCGCCTGGAGGGCGCACCGCAGGGATCCGCCGGCACCGGCGGCGAGAACGTGGGGCGCATCACCGAGGGCAAGATCATCAACTACGAGCTCAATCAGAATCTCTCGGCCACGGCGTCGCACACGTTCAGCCCGAGTTTCGCCGGAACGTTCACGGTCGGGAACACGCTCGACGATCGCAACTACCGCCAGCTCTCCGATGTCGGACGCACACTCGTCGCGCCCGAGCCCTTCAATCTTGCCAACACCGTCACCCGCGATCCGACCATCGACGCGGTATCGGAGATTCGCAACATCGGCTTCTTCGGCCAGGCGACCACCGATCTCTTCGACCAGCTCTACCTCACCGCGGCGCTTCGCAATGATGGCTCCTCCACGTACGACAGAAATCACCTGCGCGCCTGGTTCCCGAAGGCGAGCGTGTCGTGGACTTTCTCGAAGGTGCTGCCGATTCCGGGCGTGTCGTTCAGCAAGCTGCGCGCGGCATATGGCGAAGCCGGGCAGGAGCCGGTGCCGTATCTCACCACGCAGACCTACTCGAGTGTCGCATTCCCAACGATCGCACAGGGTGTCGCGCTCACTCCGACGTACGGTGGCTTCGGCGGTCTCGCCTCGAGCATCACGAAGGCAACGGCGAGCCTCCTGCCGGAACGCACACGTGAGCTCGAGACGGGCGCCGACTTCGGTTTCTTCAAGGACAAGGCCGATCTCGGCATCACGTATTATCACGCGGTTACGAGCAACGTGATCCTGACACAGCAGCTCGCACCATCGTCCGGGTATTTCCAGCAAGTGCAGCAGGGCGCGAAATTCCGTAACACCGGTCTCGAGATGACGGCGAACGTTCGGCCGGTGTCCAGGAAGGACTTCACGTGGGAAGTCGGCGCGCAGTGGGCGCGGAACCGGAGCACGGTGCTCGACCTGCTCGGCGCGAACTTCGTGCAGCTCGATCCCACGTACAACACGCCGCAGGAAGTCGCGATCAAGGGACAGCCAATCGGCGTCATGTACGACCTTGGATTCGCGAAGTGTGGGATCAGTCCCAACGGCCTGGGCGCGGTAGTCGCCGATGTCGATCTCGCGACGGTGTGCGCGGGCAAGCCGAAGGGTGCGCTCTACATTGGCGCCGATGGCTTCCCTGTGCTCGATCCCAACCAGCGCATCATCGGCGATCCGAATCCGAAGTGGACGGGGGCGCTGCACACGGCCCTTCAGTTCAAGAAGGTGTCGGTGTCCGCGCTGCTCGATATCAAGCATGGCGGTGTCGTGAACAACGGCACGCGCGGCGCGCTCACCGCGTATGGCACGCACAAGACCACCGAGCAACGCGCCGACTGCACGTTCGACGCGGATGGAAATACCGTCTGCACCGGCAACCTGAAGACGTTCGGTCAGGGCGGCTGGTACGACGGGCCGGTCGCTGGCCCTGGCGCGGGAACCGCTGTTCCAATCGGCGCTAACTGGTACTCGGAAGGTCCGCTCTTCTTCGCCGGCAACAACGAGGCATTCAACGAAGACGGCGGCTACACGAAGCTGCGTGAGATTTCGGTCGGCTACTCGTTCGACACGCCGTTCGTGAAGAATCACCTCGGCTTCAGCAGCGTCGATGTCCGCATCGCCGGACGCAATCTCTACACATGGACCAAGTACACGGGCTACGACCCAGAGACGAACCTCGGCGGCGCAACCGGGCATTCGCTTGGTCTCGACTACTTCAATCAGCCGCAGACTCGCTCGTTCGTGTTCACACTCGGACTCAACCGCTAACCGACCGGAGGACTCGCAATGCGAAAGTCATCGATGCTCGCAGGAGCCATGTCGCTCGCGGTTACGGCCGCGGCATGCACCAGCTTTCTGACCGATTCGACCGCGTCGACGGATCCCAACAACCCTGCGACGGTGACGACGGCGCAGCTGTTCACGGGAATTCAGGCGGGGCAGTTCATTGAGCAGGAAGGGAATCTCGCCTTCCTCACCTGTCTCTTCATGCAACAGTGCCAGGGCGTTGGCGGACGGTTCGTGAATCAGGAAAGCGAGTACACGATCACGAACGCGACTGCAAACGTCGAGTTCGCCGGCATATATGGCGCCGGAGGCTTGCTCGATCTCAAGACCGTCGAGGCAAACTCCGACGCCGCCGGCGACAAGCAGTACAAGGGAATCGCCGAGGTGTGGGAGGCATTCGTCATCGGAACCGCGGCGGACGTGTGGGGAGACATTCCCTACCGCGAGGCCGCCGGCGATGTCGCGCATCCCGCATTCGATCCGCAGCTGCAGGTATACGATGATGTCGAGGCGAAGCTCGATCAGGCGATCACCGACTTGGCCGGCGCTGGTCCTGGCCCCGGCGCTAACGACTTCATCTACGGCGGCGATGTCGCGAAGTGGGCCGCCGCCGCGTACACGCTCAAGGCGCGCTATGCGCTGCACCAGGTCGAGGTGCGGGGGAATGGCAAGTATCAGGACGCCATCACCGCGGCCACCAACGGAATCGCCACGCATGCCGGCGATTTCAAGACCTTCCATACGACGGCGACCTTCGAGCGCAACGTATGGTATCAGTTTCAGGTGAACTCCGGCTTCGGCGACGACATTGTCGCCGGCGCTACGCTCGTCAACATCATGAACGCGCAGAACGACCCGCGTCGGCCGCAGTACTTCGGCAAGACGCCGAGCGGTGTATATGGCGGCGTGGACGTGAACGGCGGCGTCGGTCCAAACGGTGTGTCCGGGCTGAAGGGGCTTCGGGACGATCCAGGCTTCAGCCAGCCCATCGTGACGAGCGACGAGAACTCGCTCATTCTCGCGGAGGCGAACTTCGCGCTCCACGGCGCCGCGGCAGCTCAACCGTTCCTGGATCAGGAGCGCGCGAGCAACGGGCTCTCGGTGGTCACCGCCACCATGCAGTCGATCATGACGGAGAAGTACGTTGCGCTCTTCCAGAACATCGAAGTGTGGAACGACTACAAGCGCACCTGCATCCCCGCGCTGCAGCCGTTCGTCAATCCGAGCTTCGGCAATCAGATTCCTGGTCGCCTGTACTACGGCTCGGCGGAAGAGAATACGAATTCGAACACGCCGACCGCGGCCGAGCAGCTCCAGCACGGCGGCGATGTCGTTAGCGGCGCCGGCATCAACGGCTTCCGCAATCCGAATGATCCCAACCCGTGCCCGGCGCCGTCGTAAGCCGGGCAGGCGCATCGAGCACGTGAGCGCGCAGCTCGCCGGAATGATCGGCGGGCTGCGCGTTTCACATCGGCTGCTGTTCCACCACCACCGCCGTGCCGTAGCACAGCACTTCCGTGACGCCCTGCGCGATCTCCGTCGCGTCGTAGCGCACGCCGATCACGGCGTTGGCGCCGAGTGCGGTCGCGTGACCCATCATCAGGTCGAAGGCGTCGTTGCGGGTCTTCTCGCACAGCTGCGTGTAGATCGTGATGTTGCCGCCTACCAGCGTTTGCAGCGCGGCACCGAGATTTCCGACGACGGATCGCGACCGCACGATGATTCCGCGCACCACGCCAAGCGAGCGAGTAATTCGATAGCCTTCGACCGTGAAGGATGTCGATGTAAAGGCCTGTTGCATCGGGAGCTCCACTCAAGGGTTGTGCGATGATCGCCCGGAGCCCATTCCCGCGCAATGGCGCGGCGACCTATCCGCCCGGTGGACCCGCCGATAAAATTCCTCGTCCTCGCCTCCCAAGAGATGCAGAAAACTCTCGTACTTTCCGTGTTCATCTTCGCCGCCTCGATGCCGGCTGCCGCTCAGCACGGCTCCGAGCTCACGGTGGACGCCATTACACACGGAGCCTTCACGGGGGCGCGGATGCCCGAGCCCCAATGGCTCGCTGACGGCAGCGCCTACCTGGACCTGCGCCCCGCCGGCGCAGCGGGCGGGCCGAGCGAGATCGTGCGCGTGAACGCCGCAACCGGCGCCACCAGCATCGTCGCCTCGGCGCAGGCGCTCAGCTCCAACGGCACGCCGCTCATGGTCGAGAGTATCGTGATCTCGCGCGACGGCACGAAGGTGCTGCTCTTCCACAATTCGGTTCGCGTGTGGCGGCAGAACACGCGCGGCGTGTACGACGTGCTCGACGTCGCGAGCGGGAAGGTGACGCCGCTGTCCACCGCTCCCGGGCTGCAGATGTTCGCCAAGTTCTCCCCCGACGGCCGTCGCGTCGCGTTCGGGCGCGCGAGCAACCTCTTCGTCACGGATCTGGCCACGCACGAGGAGCGCGCGCTGACGAACGACGGCAGCGACATGATCATCAACGGCACGAGCGACTGGGTGTACGAAGAGGAGCTCGCGATTCGCGACGCCTTTCGATGGAGTTCGGACTCGAAGCGGATCGCCTTCTGGCGCTTCGACCAGTCGCCGATTCCCGTGTTCCCGATGCTCGAAGAGCTCTCGGAGCAGGCGAAGATGATCCCGCTGCGCTATCCGCGCCCCGGAGCGCCAAACTCGAAGGTCACCGTGGGCGTCGTCGATGCCGACACGCGGGCGACGACGTGGTTGCACACGGGCGAGGGCGAGTACGTTGCGGCGATGGCATGGGCCGGGCCGGACAGCATCGCGGTGCAGCGCATGCCGCGCACGCAGAACCGCATCGACCTGCTCATGCTGAGCGCGGCGAGCGGCGATGGCCGCACCGTGCTCACCGAGCGCGACTCCGCGTGGGTCGACATCGACGAGGAGACGCCGCGCTGGATCGTGAACGGCACGATGTTCCTTTGGGCGAGCGAGCGAAGCGGCTGGCGCCAGTACTATCTCTACAAGCGCGACGGCACGCTGGTCGGTCGCGTGACGCGCGATGGCGTGGACGTCTCCTCGCTCGCGGGCGTGGACGAGAAGCGCGGCTACATCTACACGATGGTCGCCGCGCCGACACCGATGCAGCGGCAGCTCTTCCGCTACGCGCTCAAGGGTGGCGCCGAGATGCGCGTGACCACCGAGCCGGGCACGCATCACGTGCACATCTCGCCGGATGGCGGCGCGATGGTCGACGTCGCGTCCTCCGCGCAATTTCCCGGCGCGGCGACGCTCGTATCGCTGGCGCCCGGCGGCGCGCGGCACGTGCTCGAGGCGAACGCCGAGCTGCGCGAGCGGCTCGCGCGCATCACGCACGCGCCGGAGTTCTTCCAGCTGCCGCTCCCCGATGGCTCGAAGCTCAACGCCTATCGCATTCTCCCGCCAGACTTCGACAGCACGCGGAAGTATCCGGTGCTCATGTACGTCTACGGCGGCCCGGGCTCGCAGACGGTGCTCGATGACTATGGTGGCGATCGCTACCTCTGGCACGAGATGCTCGCGCGGCAGGGGATAATAGTCGTGAGCGTCGACAACCACGGCACCGGCGCGCGCGGTGCGCAATTCCGCGATGTCGTCTACGAGCACCTCGGCATCCACGAATCCGACGATCAGATCGCCGCCGCCAAATGGCTCGGCGCGCAGCGCTGGGTCGACGCCTCGCACATCGGCATCTGGGGGTGGAGCTATGGCGGCTACATGACGGCGATGACCTCGTTTCGCGGCGGGTCTCTGTTCCGCGCGGCGATGTCCGTCGCGCCGGTGACCGATTGGCGACTCTACGATGACATCTACACCGAGCGCTA
>PLMM01000378.1 GCA_003142495.1 Gemmatimonadota bacterium
CGACTCGTACACCGTGTGGCGCGCCGCCGACGCGGCGCTCGTCAAGAGCGGAACGTCGACGCTCGAGGCGGCGATCGCCGGTACGCCGCTCATCGTGGCGTATCGCGTGGGATGGCTGAACTACGAGATCGCGCGGCGACTCATTCGCGGGATCAAGTACATCGGCCTCGTGAATCTCGTCGTCGACCGAAGCGTCGCGCCCGAGTTCATCCAGCACCAGATGCAGCCCGCGGCGATGGCGAACGCGCTCGAGCCGCTCCTCACGCCCGGCTCGCAGCGCCGCATCGGGATGCTCGCGGATCTCGCATCCGTACGCACCGCGCTCGGAAGCGCCGGCGCGGCGGAGCGCGTCGCGCGCATCGCGCTCGAGATGCTCACGTGAGCGACGATCCCTCGCGCGCCGCCAAGCGCGAACGGCGCGCGCGCTGGGCCTCGGCGATCGCAGGCGTGGGCGTGCGCGTGCTCGCGCGCACCTGGCGCGTGCGCGAGGTACATCAGGGAACGGGAGACATCGTTCGCCAGCACGAGCGCCCGGTGATCTTCTGTCTCTGGCACTGCGAGCTTCTCTGCCACATGTGGAACTTCCGCAAGCTCGGCATCGTGGTGCTGATCAGCGAGCACGGCGATGGCGAGATCGCGGCGCGCGCCGCGGAGTCGATGGGCTACCGCACGATTCGTGGCTCGTCGCGACGGGGCGCCGGGCGTGCGCTGTTGTCGCTGGCGCGCGAGGTGGAGGGTGGCGCGCACGTCGCCGTCACCCCCGACGGGCCGCGCGGCCCCGCAGAGAGCTTCGCGCCCGGCGCGCTCATCGCCGCACAGCGGTCCGGCGCGCCGATCGTGCTGCTGCGGGCCGTCGCCGATCGCGCGTGGCGTCTCAACAGCTGGGATCGATTCATCATCCCCAAGCCGTTCGCGCGCATCACGATCTACGTTGGCGAGCCGGTGCCCGTGAGCGCGCCGTCGTTGCGCGCGGCGGCGGACGAGGCGCCCAACTTCCAGCGACTCATGCGCGAGCTTCCGCTGGCGGCCGGTGGCTGAGCGCTCGCTCGTGGAGGCGCTCTGGTGGGGCACCGGCGCCGGCAGTCGCATCGCGCGCGTGCTGCTCGCGCCGTTCTCGGCACTCTTCGCGCTCATCGTCCGGGTGCGGAACGCATGCTACGATCGGCGGCTATTTCCCGCACGCGTGCCGCGACTCCCTGCGCTCTCCGTGGGGAATTTCACCGTCGGCGGAACGGGGAAGACGCCCGTGTCGTCCTGGCTCGCTAGTCAGCTCGCGTCACGCGGCGCGCGGCCGGCGATCGTGCTGCGCGGCTACGGCGACGACGAGCCGCTCGTGCACGCGCGCCTCACGCCGTCGATTCCAGTGCTCGTGAACGCGAACAGGCTCGAGGCGATTGAGCGCGCGGCGGCTGCGGGCGCCGACATTGCGGTGCTCGATGATGCTTTCCAGCATCGACGCGTCGCGCGCGTGGCGGATGTGGTGCTCGTGAGCGCGGACGTGCCCGATGGCGCGGAGCGCTCGCTTCCCACGGGACCGTATCGCGAGCCGAGTTCATCGTTGCGGCGCGCGTCGCTGGTGATCGTGACACGAAAAGCGGCGTCGCTCCCGCGTGCGCGTGCGCTCGTTGCGCACTCCATTGCTGTCGCGCCCGGCGTGCCGACCGCCATTGTGCATCTGGCGCTAGAGTCGGTGCACTTCGAAGCGCGGCCGACAGCGCCGCTCGCCTCGATCGCGGGCACACGTGTGCTCGCGATCGCCGGCGTTGGGAATGGAGCCGCGTTCGGCGACCAGCTTCGCGAGGCCGGCGCAACCGTGCGCATGCGCGCGTACCCCGATCACCACCCGTTCACGCGGGCCGATGCCCAGTCGCTGGCGCGTGGCCTCGGCCCCGGCGAAATCGCCCTTTGTACACTCAAGGACGCCGTCAAGCTACTCCCGCTCTGGCCTCGCGAAGCTGCGGCCATTGGGTATGTTTCCCAAGCCGTAATCATCGACGAGGGAGGGGATGCGATCACTGCCATCCTCGATCTCGCGATCAACGCACGTCTCCGTCAACTCTGACCCCTTCGGGTCTTCGGTAAACCAATCGTATATGACCGCTGACTTCCGACTCACCACGCAGAAGATGATCGGCCCCGACAAGGATACGTTCCTCAATGAGGACAATCCGTTCGAGGACATGATGTCGCGCTTTGACCGGGCTGCCGAGCTGCTGGATCTCGAGCCCGGTTTGTACAAGATCCTGCGTAGTCCCGAGAAGCAGATCATCGTCTCGATTCCCGTGCTGCTCGACAACGGCGAGATCGAGGTCTTCACCGGCTATCGCGTGCTGCACAACACGTCGCGCGGTCCGGCGAAGGGAGGCATTCGCTTCGATCTCAACGTCACGATCGATGAGGTGAAGGCGCTCGCGGCGTGGATGACGTGGAAGTGCGCGGTCGTCGACATTCCGTTCGGCGGCTCGAAGGGTGGTGTCATCTGCGATCCATCGAAGCTGAGCAATGGTGAGCTCGAGCGGCTGACGCGTCGCTACACCGCCGGCATCATCAACACGCTCGGCCCCGACTCCGACGTGCCGGCTCCCGACGTGAACACGAACGAGCGCGTGATGGCGTGGGTGATGGACACCTACTCAATGCATGCTCGCCATACGGTCACCGCCGTCGTCACCGGCAAGCCCGTGGAGATGGGCGGATCGCTCGGCCGCCGCGAAGCCACGGGGCGCGGCTGCATGATGGTCACGCGCGCGGCGCTCGCGCACCTCGGCATGCCGGTCGCCGGCGCCACCGTCGCGGTGCAGGGCTTCGGCAACGTAGGGTCGGTCACCGCCGACCTGTTAGCCAAGGAAGGGTGCCGCATCGTCGCCATCGGCGATCGCGGGGGCGCGGTGTACGATGCGCACGGCATCGATGTCACCAAGGCGATCGCGCACGCGAAGAAGCACAAGTCGCTCGAGGGCTTCGAGGGCGGCGATCGCATCTCGAACGAGGAGCTACTGACGCTCGATGTCGACGTGCTCGTGCCTGCTGCGCTCGAGAACGTGATCACGCGCAAGAACGCGCCAAACATCCGTGCGCGCATCATCTGCGAGGGCGCGAACGGCCCGACCACCGCGCCCGCCGATGCGATTCTCGAGGAGAAGGGGATTTTCGTGATTCCGGATATTCTCGCGAACGCGGGTGGCGTCACCGTCTCGTACTTCGAGTGGGTGCAGGATCGCGGCGGATATTTCTGGACCGAGGAAGTCGTGAACCAGCGCCTCGGCCAGATCATGGAGCGCAGTTTCGAGGCGGTGCTCGAGCTCTCGAAGCGCCACAAGGTGAACATGCGCACGGCGGCGTACATGCTTTCGATCTCTCGCGTGGCCACCGTGCACCGGCTGCGCGGGATCTATGCGTGAGACGGCGGGGCGCGAGTGTACCGAGCGTGAGTCTTCGCGCGCGCGCTGCGACGGCGCGTGATGCGTGACGTCGCCGGGTGAAGTTCCGGATCGTCGCGGTGGGGAAGCCGCGCGCGCTGAGCCTTGCCGCGGCGATTCAGGACTACGAGACGCGAGCGGCCCGCTACTGGCCGCTGGAGACTCGCGAAGTGCGGGAGGAGTCCGCGCGCGGTGCGTCGTCGGAGCTCGTGCGCGAGCGGGAAGGGGAGCGTCTGCTCGCGGCGTCCGGCGCGGGCGCGCTGATCGTCGCATGCGACGGCGACGGCGATGCGCGCACCTCGGCGGAGCTCGCGGCGTGGATGACCGCGGAACGCGAGCGCGCGTCGCGCGATGTCGCCTTCATCATCGGCGGCGCGTACGGGCTCTCGCCGGCGGTGCGAGCAGCCGCGTCGCAACGGCTCTCGTTCTCGCGCTTTACCTTGCCGCACGAGCTCGCGCGCCTCTTGCTCGCGGAGCAGCTCTATCGCGCCGGGACCATCGTGCGCGGCGAGCCGTACCACAAGTGAGTTCAAAGGTGCGCGCGTGAGCGAGCCGCGAGTTGTCACGATTCCCTTTGGCGGGCCGCTCCTCACGCGCGCGGCGCTCGCGGGTACGACGCCACCCGCGTGGTGCGAGCATCCGCCCGCCGGTGCGGCCGAGTGGACGGCGCGCGCACGCGCGACGATGGCGGACGCGAGCGTGGGCGATTGGTCGACTGCGCTCGCGCCCGCGTTCAGTGCGAGCGGTGCGGCGGCGGAGCGGCTCGCTCGCAGTGCGGGCGGGCGCGGTGTGATAGTGACGACGGGGCAGCAACCCGGGTTGTTCGGCGGCCCTGTGTACAGCTGGAGCAAGGCACTGAGCGCGCTGACGCTGGCCGATGCGATCGAGAAGGCGACGGGGATCCCGACCGCACCGGTGTTCTGGGCGGCAACGTACGACGCGGATTTCGCTGAATCGAGCGCCAGTTATGTCATACTGAACGGCAATCTCGTACATTTGCAGCAAGCGCTTCCCGAGCAGCCCGATCATTCGATGCGCGACACGCCCCTGGGCGATGTCACACCCCTCATCAAACAGCTCGAGCTCGCGAGCGGCTCGGCCGTCGCGCGCGCCGCTCTCGACGCCGTCCGCGCCGCCTACGCACCGGGGCAGAGCATCGGACTCGCCTACGTCCAGTTGCTGCGCACGATCCTGGAGCCGCTCGGAATAGGGGTGCTCGACGCCGGCCATCCCGCGGTTCGCCGAGCGTCGCACGCCTTTCTCAAGCGCGCCCTCGATCGCGCGCCCGAGATCGACGCGGCGCTCACCGTGCGCGAGAAGGAGCTTCGCGACTTGGGCTTCGAGCCGCCCGTGGCGCACGTGCGCGGACTGTCCACGGTATTCCGTTACGGCGATCGCACGCGCTCGCGTATTCCGATCGCCGAGGCCGCCGCCATCGATGGCGACGCGGAGCTCGAGGCGAACGTGTTGCTGCGCCCTGTCGCCGAGCGCGCCATTCTGCCTACCGTCGCGTATGTCGGCGGCCCCGGAGAGGTCGCGTACTTCGCGCAGGCCACCGCCGTCGCTCAGCAGCTCGGCGTTGCAGTTCCGGTCGTCGTGCCCCGCTGGAGCGCGATGATCATCGAGCCGCACGTCGAACGGTTGTTGGTGCGCTACGCTCTCACCCCCGAGAATCTTCGCGATCCGCATGCCGCCGAGTCGCGGCTCGTGCGCGCGCAGCTCTCGCCGGCGGTGCGCGACGCGCTCGCGCGCTACGCCACCGGCGCCGATGCGCTCAACGACGCCCTGCGCGCTGCGCTCGCCGCCGACGGGAGTACGCCGCTCGTCCCCGAGGCGGTGATCATCGGTGTGCGCGGCAACGTGTCGCATCGCGTCGAGCGACTGGAGCGACGGATCGTCGCCGCCGCGAAGAAGCGCGAGTCCACCACGATGCGCGACATCGCGATCGCGCGCACCTCGCTCTTTCCGCTCGGCAAGCCGCAGGAGCGCGTGCTCAACTTCATCCCGATGCTCGCGCGCCACGGCGCGCCGCTGCTCGCGCAGATGCAGGCGCGCGCGCG
>PLMM01000036.1 GCA_003142495.1 Gemmatimonadota bacterium
ATGTGTTCATCGGACTCCCCGAGGCGCTGGCAGCCTACTCGGGCGATGGCGGCTTTGCAGCGTGGCTGCGGAAGGTGACGGTGCGCACCACACTCATGCGCATGCGTTCGAGCAGGCGACGGGCGGCGACGGCCATTCGTGCCGAATCGGAGAAGGAGGCGGCGATGTCGAACTTCCTTCTCGATCGAATGGCGATTGCCACAGCGCTCGCGGCTCTGCCAAGCGAGCTACGAATGGTGTTCATGCTCGCCGATATCGAGGGCTACACGCACGCCGACATCGGCGGGCTGCTCGGCATTCGCATAGGCACATCCGAGGTTCGACTTCACCGTGCGCGGCGGAAGCTGCGCGCACTCCTGGGAGACAGATGACGCATCGACTCGACGATGAAGCTGTCACACGCGAGCTGCGCGACGCGGTGGCTGGACTGGAGCCGCCGGCGCTCGCGCCGGATACCTTCGCGCGCATTGCGGCGCGGCGCGCGAACGGTGAGCGAGTCGTGCTCGCGACGGTGGATGCGCCGGTTTCCATGAGCTCTCGGCGTCTCAACCTCGTCGCGGGCGCTCTCGCAGCACTCGCGGCGATGGTCATCATCGGCGTTGCGCTCAACTTGCGGCGCGATTCCGGCGCGAACGAGACTCCCTCGCCGAATCTGCTGGCGATCTCCAGCGCCGATTCCGCCTGCGCGGATTTCTCCGGGACGCGTGATTCGTCGCTGCTTCGCCATTTGATGATCTCCGCCTTCGGCGTGTCGGCCGCGTGTGGAGCGGTGCCGATGCCTACCGGCCCGATCGCATACGTCGCTGCTCAGATTCTCCCCGGCACATTTACGTATCGCGGTCTTTCGATCACGGACGAGGCCTTTACGAGCGTGCACGCGCCGACCTCGATCACGATCTCGCGCACCACATGGAAGGGGACGCCCGCACTACTCGCGGTTCGCGCCGGCGCCCTCGTCACGGGCGTTCATCTCGATTCACTCATCGTGTCCGCGAGCGGACCGACCGCGCTCTATTTTGCGAGCTGGTATACCACACAGCATCCGATAGGATCGATCCACGCGGCCTTTGATTCGTCGAGCGTCACGATCGTCATGAAGAGACACTTGGACAGCGCTGCGACATTTCCGTACCAGATGAAGAGTGGCCAGCTGCCATTCGGCTTTGCACTTCCCCTGGTGGTCCCTGCCTTGCCGCTGGCCAAAGGCTGGCACGGAGTCATCGACATTGCTCCGCCAATTCATCCGCGCGCAGCCGGCTTGTTCCTCAAGCCCTGGGAATCGATGGCCCTGCGCGTCGTCGGCCGCGAGAGGATCACGGTCGCCGCCGGCACCTTCGACTGCTGGAAAGTCCAGGTCGGCGAGCCGGAAGATAAATCCCTCATGTGGGTGGACGCCTCCACTCACGTCGTCATTCGCTCACAGACTACGCACCGTTTCGGCGACACCTCGTTCGAGGATCAGGTCGACCTGCAGCGTATGATATTAATCACTCAATGACAACAAATCGTATCGCACTGTGACAGCTCGCACGAATCACTCATATCACTTGGCCACGCCGTAGATGTTTGTCGCGCGACGCATCATGTAATTCAAAACGAAATCATGGTTGCGTCGGCGCAATCGGGTGAGAATGCGCGAGTTCGCTTCACTGAACACGCTCGCACCTACTCTCATCCGGACGGTTTGCCATGCGTTCACTTCGTACGATCGCTCGCGTGATCACTCCCGCGTGCGCCATCGCCGCTGTCGCGCTGCTCGCGGCCTGCAGCGATTCCAACGGTCCCGCCAACGGCGGATCCAGCAATCTCTCGATCGCCGTAGCCACACTCACCTCGACCCCCGCAGGCCGTCTCGCCGGCTCGCATGGGATCGCGCCCTCCTTCGACCGCCACGTCACCGGCACCGACAGCGCGCACTCCCTCATCATCACCCGCGTCGCGATCACGCTGTCGCGCCTCCACCTCGCCACCGTCGATTCCGCCGGCTGCGCCGCCGACGATCACCCCGAGGGCAACGACGATCGCTGCCGCGAGCTGAAGACCGGACCGATGCTCGTTGAGCTTCCCGTCGACAACTCCGTGATCTCGGTGCTCTCGCTGCAGCTCCCCGCCGGAACCTTTCGCGCGCTCGAGGCGAAGATCCGCACGGTGCAGGCTTCGGACTCCGGCGGCGTCGCGTTCCTCGCAGCCAATCCGCAGTTCGCCAACGCAAGCGTTCGCGTCGAAGGCACCTTCGATGGCACGCCCTTCGTCTACAGCGGATCGCCCAATGCGTCGCTCGAGCTCGCGTTCAATCCTCCGATCACTGTAGGCAGCGCGGCGACCACAGTCACCGTGCACGTCAGCATCGATCGCTGGTTCACCAACGGCAGCGGCATCCTCGTCGATCCCGCGACCGCGAACGTCGGCGGCGCGAACGAGAATCTCGTCAGCGACAACGTACGTCGCTCCTTCCACGCCTTCGAAGACAACGGGCACCATGGCGACGACGGCCATGGCGATGACGGCTTCAACGGTGGCGATGGAGGCAACAATCAAGGCGGCGACGGCAGCCGCACGCACTAGTCACTCCCCGAGACGCTGCTGCGGCTGCTCATCACCCGATGGGCAGCCGCAGCAGCGCCTCACACCCCGTTCCATCCGAACGATTCTCGAGCGTGAGCGTGCCGCCGTGCGCTTCCGCGATCTGCCTGCTCAGCGCAAGCCCGATCCCCGAGCCCTCGGGCTTCGTCGTAAAAAACGGAACGAACAAGTTCGAGCTGTCGGCGATTCCGTAGCCTTCGTCGCGCACCCAGAGATGCAGCCACGCGCCACTCTCCTGCCACCCCACCGCGACGACACCGCCCGTCTCCAACGACGCATCCGCCGCGTTGCGCACGAGATTGATCAGCAGCTGATCGAGCTGGTCACTGTCGCCGACGATGCTGATCGCATCCGCCTCCTGCACCTGGACGTGCAGCCGCGTCTCGAGCTGTGCGGTGCGCCGCACCCAGGTCGGCACCTCCACCACGTTGTGACGCGGGCCGGGAAGTCGCGCGAGAATCGCGTACGATGTCATGAATCGACTCAACGATCCGGCGCGACTCGAGATCACCGAGAGCCCCTGGCGAACATCCTCCTCGGATTCCGCGTCGCGTACCGGCGCGTCGACCAACGCCTGCAAACTCTCGGCGATCGACTTGATCGGCGCGAGCGAGTTGTTGATCTCGTGGCCAAGCACGCGAATGATGCGCTGCCACGCCAGACGCTCTTCGTCGCGCAGTGCCTTGCTCAGATCAGACAGCACCACCAGCTGGTGCGGCTGGCCGCTCTGCCTGAAGGTGGTGCGCCGGAGCTGCCATCGTCCGGCGCCCCCTGGAAACATCGTGTCGACAGTGCGTATCGCATCGCCACGCAGGCACTCCTCGAGGCCGAGCTCTGCGCCCGTGCGGCCGAGCAGTCGCTCGCCTCGTTCGGCCAGCAGCCGCTCGCCGGCGCGGTTGAGCAGCTTCAGCCTGTGCGTGCCGTCGAAGGTGAAGATCGCGACGTCGATCTCCTCCATGACCGTGAGCAGCAGCGACGTCGCCTCCACGGTGGAGAGCCGCTGTGATCTGAGCGTCGCCGCGAGCATGTTCACCTCGAGCAGCGCGAGGCCGAGCGCATCGCTGTCGCGCGCACCGCGCGCGCGCGTCGAGAAGTCTCCCTCGCGCAGCGCCGCGAGCATGTTCGAGATCGTNNTGTAGCGGGCGCACCACGCGCTCCTGCGTCGCGAACGCGAACGACACCCAGCACAGCACCACGAACAGCGTGAGTGTCCAGCGAACCTTGTTGTCGTAGTCGCCGAACCAGAGCAGCCCCAGCGCCGTCCCACTCCCCGCCGCTCCGGCGAGGATGGCCAGCCAGAACACTCGTGCCTCGTGCGTCAGCCCCGTGCGGCGACGCCCAAGGTCAGAGGCCATGCACGGCCAGGCGGCGATAGAGCGCGCTGCGGCTGATTCCGAGCGCCTTCGCGGCGTGACTCACGTTTCCATCGTAGCGCGAGAGCGCCTTCTGAATCAGCACGCGCTCCGCCTCTTCGAGCGTGACCTCTTCGGCGCGCGTGCTCGTACTCGCGGTGGCGCGCAACGCAAGATCGATCGCGCGCACCTGCTCGCCCTGCGCCAGCAGCACCGCGCGCTCGACGACGTGGTCGAGCTCGCGGATGTTCCCCGGCCACGGATGCTCGAGCAGCGCCTGCATCACGGCGTTGTCGAACGACGTGAGCGGCTTCCCGTAACGCGTCGCGTGCTTGCGCAGAAAGAAGTTCGCGAGCGGCGCGACGTCATCGCGGCGGTCGCGCAG
>PLMM01000178.1 GCA_003142495.1 Gemmatimonadota bacterium
TTTGGAGCCACGCGACAGCAGTTGGGAGACTGGGACAGCGAGGATAGATACTGGAGCGAGAACTGGACGTCCCAGCCCTATGCGAGCGCAGACCGCGGATACGATTACTACCGCCCAGCATATCGCTACGGCTTCGAGTCAGCGCACAAGTATCAGGGACGTCCGTGGGCTGACGCCGAGGGGGAGATCCGGACTGCCGGGGATCAGTACGAGCATCGTGGAACGAGCGCTTGGGAGCACATCAAGGACGCGGTGCGCGACGGGTGGAATCGCGTGACGCACCACGGGTAGCGTGTCAGAGCGGCCGCGCGGTCGCGGGCGTCCTATGCGGGCTCTGGCTCCCATGGGACGCCTGGTGTAACCGCGACCATCGATCCCGGTGTGACGGTAGCTCCTTCTTAGGTCCAGATCTAGGCTGACAGTTGGGTGGGGTGTGGTCTTCTCCCCAAAGCTTGTCCGCCTCATCACACATTTAGAGGATAACTGGGGGCTGGGAGGAAATCTCCCTGGAACGCGCGAACATCGATTCAAGCTTCTCTGGAGCACGGCTCAGCTGTAAGGCGGGAATCGGCGGTTCTCCTATCAAGGGATTCCCTCGCGCCGAGGTCGAGTCCTAACAGCGTCAAGCGTGTGCACCCTCCGGGCACGTGTACCTCGCGCGTAGAGCGCGCCCCCGGATCAGCGATGAACGAGCGAATAGACGTACGCCGCCACGGCGCACACCTGGGCACCGCTCAACGGTGCCCCGCCCAACGCCGGCATCGGGGCCGAGTACTCCTTCGGCTTCGGAACCCCCGACCGCACCAGCCCCGCGATCGAGCCATACGAGCCATCCACGTTGAGCCACTGCGCATCGGTCAGGTCGGGCGCCAAGGCGGTGCCCTTGGCGTTGGGCCCGTGGCAGGCGAAACAGCTCCCAGCTCCGCTGAACACCGCACGCCCGCTGTCGACAAGCGCCTGCCTTACCGGTGGGCATTCGCCGGCCGCCCCCGCCGGTGTCGCCGTCGGCGCGGGAGCCGCGCTCGTGTCGGCACGTGCCGCCCCCATCATTGGCATGGATCCCATCCCGCCGCCCATCATGCCGCGTGGCGTGGCGCTGCCCGCGCGAGGGGATGACCCCGCTGCGGTCCCAGACGTCGACGCTCCGCCAGCGGAGCCCGCCGAGGGCCGCGAGCAGCCGGCGATGAACGCCGCCAACACAAGGCTCAGGGCTTTGCGCAATCCTCTTCCTCCGAAACGAACGGCCGCTGCCGCCCGTCGTGCGCTTCCGATCCTTCCATTCGGAATGTGCCCGGCCCCGCGCTCCGTGTCAAAGTCGTGGATCGACACAAGCCAACGAGACGATCGCGTCGAGCACGGATACCTGAACGAGCGCGCTCCGGTCGGTCACATACCACACCTCGAGACGGCGTGCGAGGCTCGGCATTGCGCGCCTGCTGTGTGTGAGACGAGGGAGCAGCTGCACCAGGTTCTACCGCACGACCGGATCCGCCGTCTTGATTGCGGCATTGATCGGGCGTCGTCGATACGGCGCGAGGCAATCCGGGTGTCGCCTCGAGATCTTCTCCAGCGCGTCCGCGGCGCGCAGGGGCGCGAGCGACCTGCGCGAGCGAAGTGCCGCCACCAATTCCGGGAGGAGCGCGCGATTGCGGAGTACACGCGTGACGACACGGCCAACCCCGGCGATCGAGCGACGATCACCGACGTCGAGAAGTTGTTCGATGGTGGGTGTGGCAGAGGGCATCGTCAGTGAGGTGTGTTGCTGAGATCGCGCTCCCGATAAGCTGCTGTCGTCGAAGGTGACCGTCAGCTGCGTCGGCCTATTGCAACTTCCGACTCACGTGGTATCTACGGTGATTCTTCCGCAGTAGGCGTGGTCGTCGATCCTGCCGCCGGAGGGCCTTGTGCGAACCCATTGCGCTCGGCTTCGGCGAGCCAGCCGCGGCGCAGGTGCTCCACTGAGATGTTGGAGAGGTACGGCTTGATGTCCACGATCGGCGTCCCGTCCAGCATGTCCAGCCCGCGCACGCGGAGCCGCGGGCCGTCACGCCCCAGTAGCTCGACGACCGTCAGACCAATCGGGTTCGGACGACGCGGAGCCCGCGTAGCGAACACCCCATGGGGACGGTCGCTCGTCGGGGGCTGGGCCATGAGGTCGTAGCCCTCGGCGCGGTCGAAGATCCAGAGGACGTAGAGGTGCGAGAATCCCTCGATGTCGGTGAGGCCTGCCTCGAACTCCGGGAGCAGCTCCAGCACGCCATCGGCCTCGTGCCGCGCGCCCGGCCCTTTCGGCACCTGCGCCCGGTCAGTGTAGGGACTTCGGACCGTTCCAATTGGATGCAGAGTGAGCATAAGCCTGCGGAGCCTGTCGAGAACATGGTCGAGTGGATGCCGGTCCATCCGTTCGGATGTGTCTTAATCTGACAGCCCGCGCTTTTTCAGGAAGGGTTTCAGTGCAGTCGTCTTGAAAGTCCTGTCCAGTTTCGCGGTCAACGACGCGGGCACGAGCAGCCCGTCGGCAAGGAAGCGGTTCGCTGACTCGCCGAAAGAATTCCCTGTTACGACCGACAATAATTCCCTGGTCCCCGACGCGCGGTGCTTCGTGCGCGCCGCGCAAGCCGCGACGAAGCAAGAACAGCCGTGCTTTAGACCGCGCACACCCTCGAGAATCTCCCTGATAAATTCCCTGATGCAGGCAATTCGCGCCTGAGACGCGTTCGCCCTAGACTTCATCCACCGTCGGCAGGTCCGTCAACGATCGGCGGACCTGCCTTTTTTTTTGCCCTTTCACTTCGTACATGGCTGATCCGCTCGCACCACCTCGCGTTCGCTTCGCGCCTTCCCCCACGGGATACCTCCATGTGGGCGGCGCGCGCACTGCCCTCTTCAACTGGCTGTACGCTCGCCAGACGGGGGGCGCCTTTCTGCTGCGCATCGAGGACACCGACAAGGCGCGCAGCACCGACGAGAGCGAGCGCGCGATCTTCGAGGGACTCGAGTGGCTCGGGCTCAACTGGGACGAGCAGGTCGTGCACCAGGCGCTCGGCCTTCCGCGTCATCAGCGCGATGCGAATTTTCTGCTGAGCACCGGCACGGCCTATCGATGCTTCTGCACGGCCGCAGAGCTCGAGGTCATGCGCAAGGAAGCCGCCGCGCGCAAGGACAGCTTCAAGTACGATCGCCGCTGCGATCGCCTGTCGCCGGAAGAGATCACGCGTCGCGTCGACGCCGGGACGCCGTTCGTCGTCCGCTTCCGCATGCCCGATGGCGAGACCGCGTGGGACGACGCCGTGCACGAGCGCATCGCCTTTCCGAACAAGGACATCGAGGATTTCGTCATCCTCCGCTCGGACGGAACGCCCATCTATAATCTCGCCGTCGTCTCCGATGATATCGACATGGGGATCACGCTCGTCATGCGCGGCGACGATCACATCTCGAACACGCCGAAGCAGATTCAGCTCTACCGCGCCCTCGGCAACGAGCCGCCGCGCTTCGCGCACGTGCCGATGATCCACGGCATGGACGGGAAGAAGCTGAGCAAGCGCCACGGTGCGGCGGGCGTGGAAGAGTTTCAGGCGCAGGGGGTTCTGCCCGACGCGCTCGACAACTTCCTCGCGCTCCTTGGCTGGTCGCCTGGAGACGACAAAGAGAGGATGACGCTCCTCGAGATGGTCTCGCTCTTCTCGCTCGAGCGCATCGGACCGTCTGCCTCGCGCTTTGACCACGAGAAGCTCCTCTGGCTGAACGGGCAGTATCTTCAGGAGATCCCCGCGGCGCGGCTCGTCGAGATGCTGAAGCCGTTCCACCTTCCGAACTGCGACGCGGTGCTTCTCGACCGCGCGATCATGCTGCACCGCTCGCGCGCGCGAACGCTCGTCGGGCTCGCCCACGCGCTTGCGATCTACGGCGACGATCCACGCGTTTTCGAACCGGCCGGATTGAAGAAATTCGGCGGGCCGGAAGCAGCGCCGCTGCTGCGTGCGCTCGCCGAGCGTCTGTCGGTCACCGAGCCATTCTCCCATTCGACGCTTGAAGAGTCCGGGCGCGCGCTCGCTGCCGAAAAAGGCAGGAAGCTCGGGGACCTTGCGCAGCCCGCGCGCCTCGCCCTCACCGGCGTTCTCGCGTCTCCTCCGCTCTTCGAGATGATCGAGGTGCTGGGCAAGGAGACGACCCGGCGGCGCCTTCTGGCATTCGCGGACCTGATCGCGAGAGAGCCCGAGGCACACTGAGGAGACCCATGGACGACGCCCACGCACCCCTGCCCGAGGTTCCCGGGAAGGACTTCATCCGCGAGATTCTCGACGAAGACAGGCGCACGGGAAAGCACGCGGGGCGCGTCGCGACGCGCTTCCCCCCCGAGCCGAACGGCTACCTCCACATCGGCCACGCCAAGTCGATCTGCCTGAACTTCGGCGTCGCGCGCGAGTACGGTGGAACGTGCAACCTCCGCTTCGACGACACGAACCCGCTCAAGGAAGAGACCGAGTACGTGGATTCGATCCAGGAGGACGTGCACTGGCTCGGGTTCGACTGGCAAGACCGGCTCTTCTACGCGTCGGACTATTTCGGGAAGCTCTACGACTTCGGCGAGACGCTGATCCGCTCGGGCAAGGCCTACGTTTGCGACCTCACGGCCGACGACGTGCGCGCGTATCGCGGCACGCTCAAGGAGCCCGGACGCAACAGCCCGTGGCGTGACCGCCCCCCCGGCGAAAGTCTCGAACTGTTCCGGCGCATGCGCGCCGGCGAGTTCCCGGACGGCTCGCGCACCTTGCGCGCGAAGATCTACATGGCATCGCCCAACATCAACTTGCGCGATCCCGCGCTCTTCCGCATCCGCAAGGCCGCGCATCACCGAACGGGCGACGCCTGGTGCATCTATCCGATGTACGACTACGCGCACGCGCTGTCGGACTGGATCGAGGGCATCACGCATTCACTCTGCACGCTGGAATTCGAGGACCACCGGCCGCTCTACGACTGG
>PLMM01000235.1 GCA_003142495.1 Gemmatimonadota bacterium
CACATCCGGATTCTTCGTCACGATGTTCGCGACGCTCGCCTGCGCGAGGATCAGCGCGTCGTACGATGCGCCCTGCGCCGCCTCGGTGGTGCCGAGCAGCTGCCCCGTGTCGCCGCTGGGGAAGAGCCCCTTCGGCATCACCACGAAGAGAATGATCGTCGCCACGAGAATCACGCCCGAGAACACGAGAGTGGCGCCGCGGCGGAGCATCACCCAGTCGAGGCTTCGCTCGTACGAGTTGAGTACCCGCTCGTAGATCCGTTCCGTCGCCTGATAGAAACGACCCTGATTCACTTCCTTCGTCGCGCGCAGAAAACGGCTCGCGAGCATCGGCGTGAGCGTCAGCGACACGAAGCCCGATACGAGGATCGCGGCGCCGATCGTCACCGCGAACTCGTGGAAGAGCTTCCCGATGATCCCGCCCATGAACAGGATCGGGATGAACACCGCCGCGAGCGACAGCGTCATCGACACGATCGTGAACGCGACCTCGGCCGATCCCTCGATCGCCGCCTGCATCGGCGGCTTCCCCATCTCCATGTGGCGAACGATGTTCTCGAGCATCACGATCGCGTCGTCGACCACGAAGCCCACCGCGAGCGTCAGCGCCATCAGCGAGAGATTGTCGAGGCTGTAGCCAAGCAGGTACATCACGCTGAAGGTGCCGATGATCGACATCGGCAGCGCGAGGCTCGGGATCACCGTCGCCGAGAGATTGCGCAGGAAGAGGAAGATCACGAGCACCACGAGCACCAGCGTCAGCTCGAGCGTGAAGGTGACGTCGTGCACCGAATCCTGAATCGTCGTCGCCCGGTCGTACAGCACCTGCACGTGCACGCTCGGCGGGATCTCCGCCTTCACGCGCTCGAGCGCGGCTTTCGCCGCGTTCGAGACCTTCACCGTGTTCGTGCCAGGCTGTCGCTGGATCGCGAGGACGATCGCGCGCTGGCCGTTGTACCAGCTCGCCGTCTTGTTGTTCTGCACGTCGTCGCTCACGCGGCCGACATCGCTCAAATGCACCGGCGCGCCGTTGCGGTAGGCGACCACCATGTCACGGAACGCTTCTGCGTTCTCGAGCTGCCCCGTCGCCTGCACGGTGAGCGCGACCTTCGGCCCCCAGAGCACACCCGTGGGCAGATTCACATTCTGGTTCGCGACCGCCGTCGTCACATCCTCGAGCGCGAGATTGCGCGAGGCGAGCTGTCGCGGATCGAGCTGGATGCGCACGGCGTACTTCTGGGCGCCGTACACGAGCACCTGCGCCACGCCGCCGACCATCGAGAGCCGCTGCGCGATCGTCGTCTCGCCATACTCATCCAACGCCGAGATCGGCACCTCGGTGCTCGTGAGCGCCAGAGTGAGAATTGGCGCGTCGGCCGGATTCGTCTTCTGGTACGAGGGCGGGAGAATCCCCTGCGGCAGCGTGCGCAGCGTCTGCGTGATCGCGGCCTGCACATCCTGCGCGGCCGCGTCGATGTTCCGCTCGAGTGTGAACTGCACGACGATCTGCGTCTGCCCGAGGCTCGACGTCGACGTCATGTTGTCGATGCCGGCGATCGTCGAGAACTGCTTCTCGAGCGGCGTCGCCACTGTCGCCGCCATCGTCGCCGGGCTCGCGCCGGGCAGGATCGCCGTGACCGTGATCGTCGGAAAGTCGACGTTCGGCAGATCGCTCACCGCCAGCTGCCGGTACGCGACGATGCCGAAGAAGAGGATTGCGATCATCACGAGCGACGTCATGATCGGGCGCTTGATGAAGAGCGCCGTCACGCCGCCGCCGCCCGTCATCGGCGCATCTCCCTCGTCCACTGCCCTCTCTGCGTCTTCAGTCGCCATGCGCCAATCCGGTATCCAGTGTTGCGCGCCCTGCACGCGGCGCGCGCTTCGTATGCCGCTCGAGCCACGCCTGCAGATCGTCGAGATAGGTGTAGAACACGGGCGTCACGTAAAGCGTCACGATCTGTGAGAAGGCGAGCCCGCCCACCACCACGATCCCGAGCGTCCGCCGGGACGCCGCGCTCGCGCCAACACCGATCGCGATCGGCAGCGTGCCGACGATCGCCGCCACCGTCGTCATCATGATCGGCCTGAAGCGCACGCTCGCCGCCTGACTGATGGCCTCCGCCGGCGTGCTGTGCGCCTTTCGTTCGTGCTCGATCGCGAAGTCGATCATCATGATCGCGTTCTTCTTCACGATGCCGATCAACATGATCACGCCCACGTAGCCGTACACGTCGAGCTCCTGTCGCGTGACCCACAGCGCGAGCAGCGCACCGAATGCCGCGAACGGCAGCCCGGTGAGAATCGTGATCGGGTGGACGTAGCTCTCGTACAGAATCCCGAGAATGATGTAGATGACGAACACCGTGATCAGGAGCAGCACGCCGAGTCCCTGCTGCGATGCCTGGAACACCTGCGCGGTGCCCGAGAAGTTCGTCGTGATGCTCGCCGGGAGCGTCGCCGCGGCCACCTTGTTCACCGCCGCCACCGCACCGCCCAGGCTGCCGCCCGGCTGCAGGTTGAACGACACCGTCACGCTCGCAAGCTGCCCCGAGTGCGCCACACTGCTCGGCCCCGTGCTCCGCTCGAAGTCCGCAACGTCCGAGAGCGGCACCAGCGCGCCTGTCGCGCTCGTGATGTACAGCTTGGTCAGCGCATTCTCATCCAACTGCGCGCTCGGTACGAGCTGCATGAGCACCCAGAACTCGTTCGTGCTCGTGTAGATCGTCGACGTCTGCTGCTCGCTATACGCATTCGCCAGCGCGCGCTCGATCGCCGCCGGTGTCACGCCGAGCACCGATGCGCGGTCACGATCTATTCGCACGGTCACCTGCGGCTGGTTGTTCTGCAGATCCGTGGTGACGTCGGTGAGCGGCGGCGTCGTGCGCAGCTTCGCCGCGAGCGACTGCGCGCTCGCGTAGAGCGTATTGAGATCGTGCCCCTGCAGCGTGAACTGATAGAGACTCTTCGAGCTCCGCCCCCCGATACGAATGCTCGGAGGGTTCTGAAGGAACACTTGCAGCCCCGGAATTCCCGAAAGCCGGCGCGTCAGCTCACGAACCATTATATCCGCGGGCGGCCGTTGGCCTGCCGGCTTGAGCATGACGTTGATGCCAGCCTGATTCGTGTTTCCCGCGAAGCTCATGAAACCGATGATGTTCGTGTCGCCCGCAAGCTTCTTCATCGCGAGCGTCTGCAGGCGCACCATCTCGGCGNNAGCCCCTTCGGCACCAGCGTGTACAGCACGCCGGTCGCCACGAGAATGAGCACCGAGAACACGAGCGTGAGCGGGCGATGGCTCATCACCCAGGCGAGACTCCGCTCGTAGCCGTGCAGCGCCTTGTCGAACACGCGCTCGAAGAAGTTGTACAGCGAGCCGTGCTTCTGCTCCTTCTGCGACTTCAGGAATCGCCCGCACAGCATCGGCGTGAGCGTGAGCGACACGAAGCCCGACACGAGAATCGCCACCATGATCGTGACCGCGAACTCGCGGAAGAGCCGCCCTATTATCCCCGCCATGAACACGAGCGGAATGAACACCGCCGCCAGCGACAGCGTCATCGACATGATCGTGAAGCCCACCTCCGCCGACCCATCGAGCGCCGCCTGGAGCGCAGTCTTTCCCATCTCGAGATGGCGGACGATGTTCTCGAGCATCACGATCGCGTCATCCACGACAAAGCCCACCGCGAGCGTGAGCGCCATCAACGAAAGATTGTCGATGCTGTAGCCGAGCATGTACATCACCGAGAACGTCCCGACCACCGCCATCGGCAGCGTGAGGCTCGGAATCAGCGTCGCGGTGAGGTTGCGCAAAAAGAGGAAGATCACCAGCACCACGAGCGCCAGCGCGAGCACGAGCGAGAACTTCACGTCGCCCACCGCCTGGCGGATGCCGAGCGAGCGGTCGTAGCGAATCACCATGTGCACCTGCTTCGGGAGCGACGGCGCGATCTCCGCGAGCGCCGCCTTCGCCGCATCGGCAACCTCCACCGTGTTCGTTCCCGGCTGCCGCGTCACTGCGAGCACGATCGCGCGATTGCCGTTGTACCAGCTCGCCGTCTTGTCGTTCTGCACGTCGTCGTACACGCGGCCCAGGTCGCCCAGATGCACCGGCGCATTGTTGTACTCGGCCACAACCATGTTCCGGAACTGCGACGCGTCGTAGAGCTGGCCGGTCGCCTGCACCGTGAGCGTGCGGCTGTTGCCGTAGAGCACGCCCGTGGGCAGCGTCACGTTGTTCGTGCGCACCGCGGTCGCCACCTGACTCACGCTCAGATGGCGCGCCGTGAGCTGCGCGGGGTCGAGCTCGATGCGCACGGCGTACTTCTGCGAGCCGTACACGCTGACCTGCGCCACACCACTCACCATCGACAGCCGCTGCGCGATCGTCGTCTCGGCGTACTCGTCGAGATCGGACAGCTTCATGTCCTTCGCGGTGAGCGCGAGAAAGAGAATCGGCGCCGCGGCCGGATTCTGCTTGCGGTACGACGGCGGAATGATCGAGGGCGGCAGCTGCGAGAGCGTGCCGGAGATCGCGGCGTTCACATCCTGCGCGGCTGCGTCGACATCGCGGTCGAGCGCGAATTGCAGCGTGATCGACGTGGAGCCGAGTGAGCTCGACGAGGTGATGTTGTCGATGCCGGCGATTGCGGAGAACGACTTCTCGAGTGGCGTCGCGACCGTCGCGGCCATCGTCTCGGGGCTCGCGCCGGGAAGGCTCGCGTTCACCGAGATCGTCGGGTAGTCGACGGTGGGCAGATCGCTCACGGGGAGCGCGCGATACGAGACGATCCCGAACACGAAGATCGCCACCATGACCAGCGTGGTCATGACGGGACGCCGGATGAAGAGACTCGGGATGTTCATGCGCCTGCTCGCCTCTACTCGCGCTGCCTATGGCGACGCTGGCTTGCGACGCGCGCCCGCACGCGCGCCCGTGCTTGCACCCGCACCCGCGCCCGCGCCGTCCGCCGCGCTCGCGATCTTCACCTTCGCGCCAGACGTGAGTCGCGACTGTCCGCTGCGCACCACCTGCTCGCCCTCGCGCAGCCCGGCCGTGAT
>PLMM01000021.1 GCA_003142495.1 Gemmatimonadota bacterium
GCTCGCTCGACACGCTCGCGGGCGCGGCACTCTCGCGAGGCGATCGCGCGGATGAATCGCGCTGGCTCGAGCGGCTCGCGCGCGTCGATCAACTCAACTCGCGCGTCGCACTTCGACTCATGGAATCACTCGCCGCCGCCGGCGATCGCGCCGGCGCGCTCCGCTTCGCGCAGGCGCACGAGGCGCTCGTTCGCAGCGAGCTCGAGGCGGCGCCCGATCCCGCGATAGTTGCGCTCGCGGCGAAGCTGCGGAAGGCGGAGACTCCACTATCCGAGACATCGGCGGCCGCTCCCACGTGGGCGATGAGCTCGCCGGTGCTCGAGCCGGGCGACGTCTTCGCCGAGCCGCCGCTACGCGTGTCGCCGTCAGTCCCCGCACCCGCCGCGCGCCACGCGCGCGAGCGCTCGCGCTGGCCCCTCGCATTCGGCGGTCTCGCGGGCGTCGTCGCGATCGCCGTCATCACGCTCGCCCTCCGCTCGCCGCGCACCCTGCACATGGGCGAGGGCGGACATCGCGACTGGATCGTCGTCACCGACGTCGTCAACGCGACGGGCGACGCCGGCTTCGATCGCGCGGTGAGCCTCGAGCTCACGGCGGGGCTCGAGCAGTCGCCGCGCGTGACGGCGCTCCCCGTGTCGCGCATTCGCGGCGCGATGAAGCGCATGCGGCGCGGCGCGGCAGACACGCTGCTCGATGCGCAGACCGGCCGCGAGATTGCGCGCCGCGAGGGCGCGCGGATCGTCGTCGTCCCGGAGATCGGGCGCGCCGACAGCAGCTTCGTGCTCACCGCGCGCATCATCGATGCGGGCACGGGCGCCGCGCTCGCGACCGAGCTCGCGCGCGCGCCTGACAAGGCGCACATCATCGACGCGATCGATAATCTCGCGAGCGCGCTGCGTCGCGACTTCGGCGAGTCGTCGCGCTCGGTGACCCAGGACGGAGTTCCGCTACCCCAGGCGACGACGAGCTCACTCGACGCGCTCGAGAAGTACGCGGATGGGCAAGCGGCCTTTCGCGAGGGACACTTCAAGGAATCCGAGGAGCTCCTCAAGTCCGCCATCGCAATCGACTCGGACTTCGCGATGGCGCACGTCGCGCTCGGCCAGCTCTACTATTGGTACACGAACCATCGGCCGGACGGCGACGCGCACTTCACGCGCGCGCTCGCGCTACTCAATCGGCTCCCGGCGGCGGAGCAGTTGATCGTGCGCGCAGACATCGCGGGCTCGCGCGGTGACCGCACGAGCGCGATCGACTTGCTGAGCGCCTACCTGCGACGATATCCGAACGACCCGAACGCGATGTTCCAGCTCGCCTACAACTACATGCGCGCACACCAGTACGCGCCCGCGCGTGTGGAGTTCACGCGACTCGCAACGATCGACTCGCTGAACTACGGAGTCTGGATCGATCTCGCGCTCATCGATCGCAATCAGAGCGATCTCCGCGGCGCCCTCGCCGCATCCGCGCGCGCGTTCGCGCTCGACTCCGATGCCGAAACGCGGGACAATCTGAACAACGAGTACGGCGGGATCTACGTGTCGCTCGGGTTGTACGACTCCGCGGCCGCGGTGTTTCGCAAAATGCTCACGGGATCTCCCGCGCAGCGCGCCAACGGCTACCAGTCGCTCGCCTTTCTCGACTCGCACCTCGGGAAATTCGCCCTCGCCGTGCTGCATCTCGACTCGGCGATCGTGATGGACCGCGCGAACGCCGACACTGCGAATGAGGGAAGGCATCGACTCTTCATGGCGGAGCTCGAGATGGAAGGCGGAGCGACCGTCGCATCGCGCGAGGACATGGCGAAGTTCATGACCATCTTTCGCAGCAGCTATCTCGAGCCGACGCTCCTTCTCTGGGCCGGACGCACCGCCGCGCGTCGCGGCGATCGTCTCTTGCTCGGAGAGTTGCGCGACACGCTCGCGCGCCGCGCGCGCAAGGAGAGCCAGACGGATCAGGCGGCGCTCGCCGACGTCGACGGAGAGGTGGCGCGTCTCGCCGGCCGCGAGCGCGAGGCGCGCGCGTCGTTCACGCTCGCACTCACGCTCGACCCGACGGCGTACGAGCGGGAGGAAGCGGCGTACGGCGCGTTCGTCGACAAGGATTGGGCGACCGCGGATCGGCTCTATCGCGCTGTTGGGGATGATCATAGCTGCTGCTACGAGGGTAACGAGCTGCTCGCGGAAGCGCCGTACTGGAGTGGGCGCGTGGCCGAGGCGCGCGGCGATCGCGCGATGGCGGTGGCGGAGTACGACACGCTGCTCGCGCGGTGGGGCGGCGCGGACAGCGCGATCGTCGTATTGCGCGATGCGCGCGCCCGGCGCGAGAAGCTCGCGAGGCAGTAGACTCGCTTTACTTCGTGGTGCCTATTCGCGAGAGGTCCCACGTGACGAGGTAGCTCCCAGCGACAGGTGAGGCGCCTGGGAACAGCGGCGCCTTCCCGAGATCCATCGATCCGCTCACGTGATTCAGGTCTTCGGTCTTTCCGCCCATGAGCGGCAAGATCCCCGGCACGCTGTAGGGACGGTCCTGCGATGTGCATTTGGCGCGAATACAGCTGGTTGTATGCCTCGTCGTGCTTGGGAAGGGAGCGATACTCGTTGCGATGGAGTAGTGACCAGTGGCCGCGTCGAACTTGACCCCAACGGTGGCCTTGGCCTCGCCCTGGGTCATCGCCTCGTCGGTGCCCCCGTTGTCGAACTCGAGGTGCGAG
>PLMM01000429.1 GCA_003142495.1 Gemmatimonadota bacterium
TAGCCACGTCCCGCGTCCGCGCGGATCATGCGCAGCAGCTCGTTGATGCGGGCGTCCGTGCGCTTGAGATCCGACAGGGCCGGGCGGCTCGTCGGGCCGAAATGGTGCGCCAGCTCATCGTACTGCATGAAGGTGCTGTAGATGACGGGCACGCCGAGGTAGAGGTCGAGCACGATCGCCATCGTCTGCAGCTCGCGCACGATCACGTTGCTCAGAATCCTGACGAACGGGAAAATTCCCTCCGCATGCGTCGCGCGCGCGGCGATTTGCGATGCGGCCCGCTCCCACTCCTCGCGCAACCACTCCAGCACACTCTGAAACGCCATGCGAAGCACGCGCACCGGATGGATCGCGATTAGCAACAGCATCCGCGTTCCGCCCAATCGCCGGTATACCGACATCCGCTCGCGCGTCGCGACCGTGAACGCCACGGTGCGCGCATCGCCGTCGAGTAGATTCACGTAGCTCGATCCGTTGGCCAGCGCGCCCGGCGCGTGGATGCGGTCGCGAATGTACTGCACGCCGTGCGGTGCGTTGCACGTGATCACGCGCCGCGTTTGCTTGTCGAAAAAGCGAAAGGCCGGAATGCCGCCATTCTCGCCGTGGAAAATTCCCGCCTGGCAATACGGCGTCGCCGACGGCAGCCCGCAGAACCATCGGCGAATGTGAAAGCCATCCTCTCGCAGCAGCCGCGAGATCGTCGGGCAATAGCCCAGCGCCATGGCGCGTCGCAGATCCGCGTACGCCAGCGCGTCGATCTGCAGCGCCACAACCCCACGCCGCCCATCCCGCGTTCGACTCTCGCGACGAAATGCGCGATACTTCAGGTCGTAGTACCACCTGAGCATCGGCCCCATGCGGCGGCGTTCCCGCCGATCCACGTTCGGAGGTAGTGTGGAAAGTCCAGCGACATTCGGGCTCTTCGTCGCGTTCTCGGCTGGATTGCTCAGCTTCCTCTCCCCGTGTGTGCTACCGCTCGTTCCGAGCTACGTCACCTTCATCACCGGGCTGAGTCTCGAAGAGGTCAAGTCCGCGCGCCGCACCGCGCTCGTTCACGCGCTTCTCTTCGTGCTCGGCTTCTCCCTCATATTCGTAGCGCTCGGCGCTACTGCAAGTGTACTCGGGCGCGTGCTCTTCGTCGCGCGCATCTGGATCTCGCGCATCGGCGGCACGCTCATCATCGTGTTCGGCCTCTACATGCTCGGCGTCTTCAACTCACGCCTCCTCTCGCAGGACAGGCGCGCCTATCTCGCCGACAAACCGCTCGGCTATCTCGGCACGGTACTGGTGGGGCTGGCGTTCGGCGCCGGGTGGACGCCGTGCATCGGCCCAATCCTCGGGTCGATCCTCATCTATACGTCGAGCACCGCGGACCTGCATCGCGGACTCGCGTTGCTCACCGCCTACTCGGCCGGGCTCGCGGTGCCTTTCATAGCTGCGGCGCTCGCGATCGACCACTTTCTCGCGGTGTTCGCGCGCTACAAGGGGGCCATGAAGTGGGTGAATCGCGTGGGGGGCGTGATCCTCATCGCGATCGGGCTGCTGCTCGTCACCAACTACTTCCCGGTGCTCGCGAGCTGGCTTCAGCAGCTGACTCCCGACTTTCTTCGCTCGCGCATTTAGGTCGCACCGCGCTCGCCGAGCCACTCGGCGATTTGGCTCTTCAGCTTCATTGGTGCGATCGGCTTTACGAGTACCGCGCGGCACCCCACCGCAGTGCAGCGCTCGAGCGTGGCCGCGTCATCGTGCCCCGTGAGCGCGACGACGATCGGCCGCGCGGCGCCATTCGCGTCAATCGATGTCATGAGCGTGAGCCCGTCCTCGCCGCCGAGCGTGAGGTCGAGCAGGACGACGTCGGGCGGATCTTCACGCAGCACGCGTGTCGCGTCGGTGAGCGTGCTCGCGTCGCTCACGCGGTGCCCGGTTTCCTCCAGCAGCAATCGCAGCGCGCCGATGACGAGGGCGTTGTCCTCGACGAGCAGGATGTGAGGGACCATTCAGGGCGCGCTGCGCACCGGGATCGTGAAGAAGAAGCGGCTTCCCTGGCCGAGCGTGCTCTCGACCCACAGGCGCCCGTCGTGCAGCTCGACGAACCTGCGTGCGATCGCGAGGCCGAGCCCCGTGCCGTGATGCTGCCGCGACGCCGACGCATCGACCTGCGCGAATTCGCGGAAGACGAGCTCGTGGTGCTCGGGCGCGATGCCGATCCCCGTGTCGCCGACCTCGACGAGCATCACGTATCCGCGCTCGGTGGACGCGCCGCGCGAGCAGTTGATCCACACGCGGCCGCCCGGGAGCGTGAAGTCGATTGCGTTGCCGAGAAGATTGCCGAGGATGTGCGCGATCTTGTCGCGGTCGGCGTAGAGCGGCGGCAGTTCCGGCTCGATGGTGACGGCGAGGCTGAGCTGTTTCTTCGCGATCAGCGATTCGCTGAGCGCGCAGACCTGCTCGACCGCACTCACGATGCTGAACGAGGTACGTGTGAGCGTGAGCTGGTGCGCCGCACCGCGCGCATACGTGAGGATCTCGCCGATCATGTCGAGGAGCTGGCGGCCGCCGCCGATGATACCGCCCACACTGTCCTTCTGCCGCGCGGTCAGCTCGCCGAGGATGCCATCGCGCAGAATCTCGCCGTGCGTGATGATCGCGGTGAGTGGCGTGCGCAGATCGTGCGAGATGTTGGAGAGGAACTGCGTGCGGAGCGCGGCCTCGTTGCGCAGCTCGGCCGCGAGCCGCGACAGCTCGAGATTCTGCTCCTGCAGCGAGGCGAGTCGTTCTGCTGAAACGTCGTCGACGTAGGCGCGAGTCATCCGTAAATCATACGTGTCACGTGCGCTTATTCCAATGACTGTTAGCCGCGAGACAGCTTCGAACGGCGCGACGTGATGTTAGTCACGCTGTGAAAAAAACGTTTCCCTCGTAATTTCCGTTGCTGTCGCGCGCGGCAAGCCCATGCGTGGCATGCGGATTGCCCTCTATTGCCTGACTCACTACCCGAAGGAGTACGACATGTCGATTACCCGGTGGCTCACTCCCGTTGCGCTGACGTCCGCGCTCGTGATGGGCGCTTGCAAGAAGTCAGATAGCGCGCAGCTCGCGCAGGACTCCACCGCGTACGCGCGTGACCTGCAGATGGCGAATCATGACTCGACCGCGCAGCCGCAGCTCGCCGACGCCCCGCCCGCGCCCGCAGCGGCACCAGCGCCCGCTCCCGCACCGGCTCCCGCGCCCGATAGGCCGCGCCGCGACCCCGTTCGCGGAACGGGCACCCGCGTCACTCCGGCTGAGCCGACGGTTACCAAAAACGGCAATACCGTCGTTCATGGCACGAAGGGGAGCGAGGCAGCGGTCGGATCGATCGCGAGTGGCACGTCAATCGACCTCACCTCCACGGAGCGCGTCTGCACGAACACGAATCACGAAGGGGACAAGTTCACCGCGACCGTGAATTCGAGCATCGCGGGTAGCAATGGTGTCACGGTTCCGGCAGGCGCGAAGGCGGTGATCGTCGTCACACAGCTCAAGCCGAGCGGAAAGACGGGCGACCCGATCCAGATGACCTTCGACGTGACGAATCTCAGTTGGGGCGACAGGAGCTACCCGATCGACGCGACCATCGACCACGTCGACGTCGAAAAGGTGCGCAACGCGAGCACGACGTCGGACGTCGCGAAGGTTGGCGGCGGCGCGATCATCGGCGGCATCATTGGCCAGATCATCGGGCACAGCACCAAGGGCGTCGTGATCGGCGCCGCGACCGGTGCCGCTGCGGGAACGGCGGTCGCGATGGGGACGG
Source organism: Gemmatimonadota bacterium (assembly GCA_003142495.1). Lineage (GTDB taxonomy): Bacteria > Gemmatimonadota > Gemmatimonadetes > Gemmatimonadales > Gemmatimonadaceae > FEN-1250. The sequence goes on from PLMM01000429.1 coordinate 3,797, forward strand.
CGGGCTACGACGGCTGCGTTCCCGTGGGCGGCAACATCAAGATCCACCTCGACACGCCGGCCGAGATTCAGAGCGAGTAGCCTCGGCTAGTACCCGGCGGCGCCGCCGCTCGTGCGAGGGTCGATGACACCTTCCCATCCGTCGTCGACGCGACCGACCATGATCACACGACCAACGAAGCCGCCCGGAGAAAATCCGGCGGCTTCGATCGCATGTCCCATCACGCGCAGCGAGTCGACCGTCGCGAAGGCGAGGCCGTTCGGCTCGTAGTGCAGCTCGTCCGGCCACGCCTGATGATGAATGCGCGGCTCGGACATCGCGTCCGTGAAGCTCAGGCGATGATCGATCACGTTGACGATCACCTGCGTCACGCTCGTGATGATTCGCGGCCCGCCGCGCGAGCCGATCACCATCAGCAGCTGCCCCTTGGGATCGATCACCATCGTCGGCGACATCGCGCTCAGCATCCGCTTTCCCGGAGCGATCGCGTTTTGCTCACCTTGCACGAGTCCGAACATGTTCGGCACCCCCGGACGCGCCGAGAAATCGTCCATCTCGTCGTTGAGGAAAATCCCCGCGGCGGCCACGTACACGCCCGAGCCGTACAGATCGTTGAGCGTCGTCGTCGTCGCGACGGAATTCCCGTGCTCGTCCACCACCGAGTAGTGCGTGGTGTTGACGCCCTCCGTCTTCACGCCGCCGAACGTACCGGTCTTCGTCGCGTGCTTCGTGTTTATCGAGGCGGCGCGATCGCGCGCGTACGCCTTGCTCGTGAGCTCCGTGACCGGCACCTGCACGAACGCGGGATCGCCCAGCTTCGTATTGCGATCAATGAAGGCTCGACGAAGCGCCTCGGCCATCAGATGGTAGCTCTCTACGCTGCCGGCGGGCGAGGCGGGGAACTGTTCGAGGATGTTGAGCGTCTCGAGCAATGTGACTCCGCCCGACGACGACGGCGGCATCACGAGCAGCGTGTAACCGCGATACGTTCCCGTGAGCGGCGCGTGCCACACGGGCGAATAGCGCGCGAGATCCTCCTTCGTGATGATCCCTCCGCCGCGCTTCATCTCGGCCGCGATCTCGCCGGCGATCGTTCCCGTGTAAAACGCCGACGGGCCGTTGGCCGCGATCGCCCGCAGCGTGCTGGCGAGCGCGGGCTGCTTGAAGAGTGAGCCGATCGCCGGCGGCTTCGCATTCGGCATGAACAACGCGGCGCCCGCGAAGGGCGCGATGCGCTCCGAATTCCCCTGAATCGACTCCGCGAATGCGCTGTCGACCGCGAAGCCGCTGTCCGCCAAGCGGATCGCCGGCGCCATCACCTTGTCGAGCGGCATGCTCCCGTAGCGTGCGAGCGCAGCGGTGAGCCCGGCGACGGATCCCGGCACCCCCGAGGCGAGGTGCCCGATCTGACTCCGCTCCGTCACGCGCCCCTTCGCGTCCAGGAACATGTCGTGCGTGGCCGCGAGGGGCGCGACCTCGCGATAGTCGAGCGCGAAGGAGCGGCCGTCGTTGAGGCGGATGAGCATGTAGCCGCCGCCGCCGAGGTTGCCCGCCTCGGGGTACGCGACTGCGAGCGCGAAGCCCATCGCCACGGCCGCGTCGATTGCGTTGCCGCCCGCGCGCAAAATCTCGAGCCCGGCGCCGCTCGCGAGCGCGCTGTTGCTCGCGACCATCGCGTGCGGGGCCACCGCAGAGTTGTGCATCCCGGCGAGCGGCCACGCCTCCGGCAGCGGCTTCCGCGCTGTATCCGCCCTCTTCTCGGCGGCCCTCGCCACGTCCATGGACATTGGTAAGTCCGGGAGAGTGGCAGGAGCCGGCGCGGCAGTCCGCTTCGCGGGCTGGCAGGACAGGAGGAGCACTCCGGCGGTGACCGCGATCACGCCGAGCGAACGATGCGCGTTCCTTGACCGTGGATGCACGAACTCTCCCGGAAAATCTCTTGCGACTGGCGCGCGACGGGGCATAAGTTAGCCCGCGTGACGCGTCGCGTCACCTCCTCACCTCATTCGAGTACGTGAAGTACGTGACTGCGTCGCACTCCGATCCTCGCCTCACCGAGCGACGAAATCCTCGCACCGCGGACATCGATCTCGCCTCTCCGCGCGAGATAGTCGATCTGCTGCACGCCGAAGACCGCTTCGTGCTCGACGCAGTCGCCACGCAACGCGACAACATCGCGCGGGCGATCGAGCTGGCCGAGCAGGCGTTTCGTGCGGGCGGACGGCTCTTCTACGTCGGCGCCGGCACCTCCGGCCGCCTCGGCGTGCTCGACGCGAGCGAATGCCCGCCGACCTTCGGCACCGACCCCGAGATGGTGCAAGGCATCATTGCCGGAGGGATGCCCGCGCTCACGCAGTCGCAGGAGGGCGCCGAGGATATCGTGGCCGACGGCGCCGCCGCCATCTCGGCGCACCAGGTTGGCCCGCGCGACTTCGTGCTCGGTATCGCGGCCTCGGGCACCACGCCGTACGTGCGCGGCGCCCTCGAGCGCGCGGCGGAGCTCGGCGCGCACACCGGCATCCTCGCCTGCTCGCCGCCCGCAGCCTCGGTGCTCGCGCTCGTTGACGTCGCGATCATCCCGATCACGGGCG
>PLMM01000118.1:0-2088 GCA_003142495.1 Gemmatimonadota bacterium
CGCTCAGCATGATGGATGCCGGCATTCCGCTGCGCGCTCCCGTCGCCGGGGTCGCCATGGGATTGGTGAAGGAAGGCACGAAGTACGCGATCCTCACCGACATTCTTGGCACCGAAGATCACCTCGGCGACATGGACTTCAAGGTCGCGGGAACCGAGCACGGCATCACGTCGATCCAGATGGACATCAAGATCGAGGGTCTCGATCTCAGCATCATGCGTGAGGCGCTCGCGCAGGCAAAGGAAGGGCGCCTGCACATTCTCGGCGAGATGAAGAAGGCGCTTGGCGAGGCGCGTCCGGAGCTTTCGCCGTACGCACCGCGCATCGTGACGCTGCAGATCAGCCCCGAGAAGATCGGCGACCTGATCGGACCGAAGGGAAAGACGATTCGCGGCATTCAGGACGAGACGGGCGCAGAGCTCACCGTGGACGACACGGGGCTCGTCACGATCGCGGCGGTTGGCGGCGAGGCGATGGAACGCGCACGTCAGATGATCAAGGCGCTCACGGTCGAGCCGGAAATCGGCGCGGAGTACGAAGGCACGGTCAAGAGCACGACTGCCTTCGGCGCGTTCGTCGAGATTCTGCCGGGCACGGAAGGATTGGTTCATATCTCCGAGCTCGCGCATGGCCGCACGGACAAAACCGAAGATGTCGTCAAGAAGGGCGAGCGCGTTCGCGTGAAGCTCATCGATCGCGATGAGCGTGGACGTCTGCGCCTGTCGATGAAGGCACTGGTGCCGAAGCCGGAAGGAACGCCCGACGATGCCAATGGCTCGTCGCGTGGTCCGCGTCGCGAAGAGGGTGCAGGCGTCGCGGCGGAAGGCGGAGTCGCTCCGGGCGAGAGCACGGATGCGGCGTCGTCCGGCAGCGAAGATCGCGGCCGTCGTGGCGGATCAGGATCGCGTGGCGGAGGTCGTTCGCGCCGGTGACCGCCGTCTCGTCGCCGCCCGATTCCGGGCTGCGCACTACAGAGTTATCGAACGGACTGACCGTACTCTCGGAGCACATGCCGGGAGTGCGGTCGGTTGCTTTCGGTGCCTGGGTGCGGGCCGCTTCGGTCCATGAGTCGCGCGAGCGGATGGGTGTGTCGCATCTGCTCGAGCACATGGTGTTCAAGGGAACGAAGAACCGTACCGCGCGGGAAATAGCACTGTCGCTCGAGGTTCTGGGCGGCTCGCTCGATGCGTACACCGCGCGCGAGCACACCGCGTATCAAGCGCGCGTGCTCGATGAGCACCTCGTCGAGGCCGTCGATGTGATCGGCGATCTCGTGTTTCGACCGCTGCTGCGCCGAGAGGATCTGCTGCTCGAGCGGAAGGTCGTGCTCGAGGAGATCGGGATGGTGGATGACACGCCCGACGATCTCGTTTTCGAGCTCCACAACGAGCAGCTGTGGGGAGCGCATCCCTACGGCCACTCGATACTTGGTACGAGAGAGACTGTCTCGGCGCTCGGTGTGAAGGAGCTCAAGGAGCTGCACAGCCGCGCGTACCATCCGTCGCAGATCGTGGTGGCGTGCTCGGGGAACGTGGTGCACGAGCAGCTGCTCGAGGCGCTCGAGCGCACGGGATGGGGCGAGGTCGCGCGAGGCGACCCAACGCCGCTCGTGGTGCCCCCTGCGAGCCCCGCAGCGCCAACGAAGACGCACGTGGAGCGTGAGAGTGCGCAGACGCACATTGTGTTCGGCGCGACGACCGTGGCGCACCACGACCCTCGTCGTTACGCGGTGGCGCTCGTGGACACGATCTTCGGTGGCGGGATGAGCTCGCGGCTCTTTCAGCGGATTCGCGAGGAGCTTGGGCTCGCCTACTCGGTGCACACCTTCCAGAGCTTCCACCCGGATACCGGCGTGGCGGGCGTCTACGTCGGCACGTCGCCGGATACCGCGACGCAGGCCGCGGAGGCGATCGCCGAGGAGCTGGACAAGCTGGCGGCGCACTCGCTGACGGAGGAGGAGATTCGCGCGGGGAAGAGCCAGCTGAAGGGGCAGGTCACGCTGTCGCTGGAGAGCGTCACGTCGCGCATGTACCGGGCGGCTGGCGTCGCGTTGTACCGTGAGCCATATCGCACGCTGGAGGATACGCT
>PLMM01000118.1:2179-5136 GCA_003142495.1 Gemmatimonadota bacterium
CCACTTTACCGTCCGGAGTTTTTCCATGCGTATCGGTGTCCCGAAAGAGATCAAGACGAATGAGAATCGTGTCGCGCTCGTCCCCGCAGGGTGCGAGGCGCTCGTAGCCGATGGGCACACGGTACTGATCGAGAAGGGCGCAGGCGAGGGGAGTGGCTTTCCGGATGAGCTCTATGTGAAGGCGGGCGGCACGATCGCGCCGACGGCCGACGCGACGTGGGCCGACGCGGATATGATCCTCAAGGTGAAGGAGCCGATCAAGGTCGAGTGGCCGCGGATGAAGCCGGGGCAGGTACTCTTCACGTACTTCCACTTCGCCGCCGATGAGGTGCTGACGAAAGCGCATCTCGATAGCGGCGCCGTCTGCATTGCGTACGAGACCGTCCAGCTGCCAAATGGCGAGCTGCCGCTGCTCACTCCGATGTCGGAGGTCGCGGGACGGATGGCGGTGCAGGAAGGCGCCAAGTATCTCGAGAAGCTGCATGGTGGACGCGGCGTGCTGCTCGGCGGCGTGCCGGGAGTTCCGCCCGGAAAGGTCGTGATCTTGGGCGGCGGTGTCGTCGGCACGAATGCGGCGAAGATGGCGGCGGGGTTGGGCGCGCAGGTGACGATCCTGGATCTGTCTTTGGAGCGTCTGCGATATCTATCGGATGTAATGCCGGCGAACGTGACTTTGGTTTATTCGAATCGGTTCACGATTCTAGAGCAGATTGCGACGGCGGATCTCGTCGTCGGTGCGGTGCTCGTCACGGGCGCGAAGGCGCCGCGACTCGTGCGACGCGAAGATCTGAAGACGATGCAGGCGGGTGCGGTGATCGTGGACGTCGCGATCGATCAGGGCGGATGCATCGAGACCATTCATGCGACGACGCACGACAACCCCGTGTACACGATCGACGGAATCATTCACTACGGCGTCGCAAACATGCCAGGAGGGGTGCCGCGCACGTCAACGCTGGCGCTCACGAACGCGACGTTCCCGTACGTGATGCAGCTCGCGAAGAAGGGGTGGAAGAAGGCGCTGCGCGAGAATGACGCGCTGGCGAAGGGGCTGAACGTCGTCGGCAAGAAGGTCGTCTACAAGGCGGTGGCGGACGCGTTCGGGATGCCGTTCGCCGAGCCGGCGACGTATCTCAAGGATTGATGGAGTGCGCGTGACGCTCCCACCGGTGCTCGCCTATCACAAGGTGGAGCGCCGGCAGGAGCTGGGCGTGACGCGGATCTCGCCGCGCCGGTTTGCGAAGCAGATCGAGCGGTTGGCGAGAGCGGGGTGGAAGGCGATAGGGTTGAGCGAGGTGATCGCGTGCGCGAGCGGCCAGCGAGTAGCTGCGCCGAATGAGCTTGCGATCACTTTTGACGATGGGTATCGCGGGCTGCGCGAGCATGCGTTTCCGGTGCTCGAAGCGCATGGCTTTCGGGCGACGTGTTTCGTCATCACCGATTTTGCGGGGAAGCTGAATCGGTGGGATGTCGCGTACGGAGGGCGGAGGTTCGCGCATCTCGCATGGAGAGACATGCGCGCGTGGCAGGGGCGAGGGATGGAGTTCGCGTCGCATACGGTGACACATCCGAGACTGACGCGGCTGTCTGACATCGATGTGCATGAGGAGCTCGACCGCTCGCGGCGCGCGATCGCTGCGGCGCTCGATGTGGAGACGCCGGCGGTGAGCTATCCGTTTGGCGCGGCGGGCTCGCGAGAGGAACGTATTGCAATTGAAGCGGGCTACGCGGCTGGATTCGGTATTGCGCGAGGGTGGGGAGGAAGCGTGATGTCAATCGCGCGGGTGCCGGTATATCGGTGGGCGCCGCTGAAGCCGGTCGTAGGTCTGCTGGCCACCCCGGAACGCATCGCGGGATTCGTCGCCAACCGATGCGCCGTCGGCACAACGCTCATCCTCGGGAAATCCGTCCCCGCGACTTGAGATAGTAGACAAGGTCTCCGAGAATGCCGCCCAGAAAGATCAGAAACGGAATGAGGTAAATCTCTCCGAATTCCCAGAAGCCGTTGCCACGGATCGAACCAGAAATCATTATCGCCACCAGGAGCATACAGAGTAGATAGAGCGGTGCGGCACGGCGCATGTGGGATCGAAATGAGTGGCTCTCCGGATGCCGGTCCAGGTGAGCCACGGCAAAGAAGATCACCATACCCGCGACAATTGGCGCGAACGGAATTTCCAGGAGTCGAAGTAGAACTTCCCCGGAGTGTGTGGGCTGAAGAGGCACGCTCATACAAAATACTTCGCCACCACCGGCAGCAGCGTCGGATGATGCATCAGCGCGCTCCCGAAAATCCGTCTCAGCGTCCGCTTCTCATACGCAATCCCATTCACGGTCTTCGCCAGCTTGTCGAAGAACGAATCATCGAACTTCGACAACGCATCCTTGAGCTTGTGAAAGCGAATGTGATCGTCGCCGAGCATCTTCATCCACTCGTCGTGATAGCGCTGCAACGTCCCCGAGCGAACATCGCCCGCAGCCAGCGCCGCCGCTCCAACCTCCGCCGCCAGCCGCCCCGCCTTCATCGCATTCACGATCCCCCCGCCACTCAACGGATTGATCATGTGCGCCGCATCGCCCACCGTGATCAGCCCGTCCGTCGCCGTGCGCTTGATCGTCGGATGCACGATCACGCCGCCCACCGTGTAGCTCACGCGAATGCCCGTCGGGAAATAATTCTGCACGTAGTCGTCGAGCCACTGTCGCGCATTCCGTCCGCCCGCGCGTAACGCCACCGTGCCGAGCCCGATGTTCGCGCTGTCGCCGCCCTTCGGGAACACCCACGCGTAGCCGCCCGGCGCGACATTATCTCCAAAGTGCAAATAAATCGCGTCCTGATCGACGTTGACGTTCGTCATCAAGTACTGCGCGCAGCTCTCCATGTCCCGCGAGGGAACGCGCGTGTCGAGCCCCGCCCAGCGCGCGACCATTCAGTCCACGCCATCCGCTGCTATCAC
>PLMM01000374.1 GCA_003142495.1 Gemmatimonadota bacterium
GCGACGAATACGCCCGTGATGCTCGAGCTGCGCATCCGCGCGTGCCACGTGTACGGCCGCTTCATCGCGAAGGACAACGTGCGTCCGAGCTTCACGCTCAAGGATGCTATCGAGGGACCGACGCGCGACGTGAGCAGGATCGTACTGCCGCCTGCGAGCTTCCTTCACGAGCACGAGAAGATCCAGTCGCGCTGGCCCGCTGCGCAGCAGTTCATCGAGTCGCGCGGGCTCAATGAGTTTTTCGCCGAAGGGATGCAGGATTTCGGAATCATCCTGCAGGGCGGGATGTACAACACGATCGCGCGCTCGCTCGAGCTGCTCGGGCTCTCCGATCCGTACGGCAACACGAAGATTCCACTGCTCGTGTTGAACGTCACGTATCCGCTCGTGGACGCGGACATCAAGCGCTTCTGCGCGGGGAAGCGCGGCGTGCTGGTGGTTGAAGAGGGGCAGCCGAATTTCATAGAGCAGTCGCTGCACGCGGTGCTGCAGCAGCTCGAGATTCCGGTGAAGGTGCACGGCAAGGGGATGCTCCCGATGGCCGGCGAGTACACCGCGGCGACGGTGATTCAGGGCGTGCTGGAGTTCGTGTCGAAGTACGCGCCGCAGCTGATCGACGGCGCGAACGTGCCGTCGGTTGCGCGCACGGCGGCGACGAGGCCGCGCGCGATGCTGCCGATCACGAGCGCGGCGCACGCCGTCGCGCCGGCGCCGGCGGCTGTCGACATCGCTGCGCTCTCGGCCGAGATCCATCCGCGGCCGCCGTCGTTTTGCACGGGCTGCCCCGAGCGCCCGATCTTCACGGCGATGAAGCTCGTGGAGCGCGAGATCGGCAAGCACCACGTGAGCTGCGACATCGGCTGCCATCTCTTCTCGGTGCTGCCGCCGTTCAACATCGGCGCGACGACGATGGGGTATGGGCTCGGATGGGCGGGAGCGGCGGCATTCAATACGAAGGAGACGAAGAAGCGCACCATCAGCATCATGGGCGACGGTGGCTTCTGGCATAACGGGTTGACGAGCGGCGTCGGCAACGCAGTGTTCAACCAGACCGACAGCGTACTCATCGTCGTCGACAACAGCTACACAGCCGCAACGGGAGGGCAGGACATTCTCTCGTCGACGGCGAGCAACCCGACGCGCACGACGAGGCTGTCGATCGCGAAGGCCGTGCAGGGCGTCGGCGTGAAGTGGATTCGGACGGTGACGCGCACGTACGACGTGGCGAAGATGCGCGACGTGATCAAGGAGGCGCTGACCACGAAGGACAGCGGGCCGAAGGTGATCATCGCGCAGGGCGAGTGCGCGCTGAACGAGCAGCGCCGAATGCGGCCGCTGATCGCGCAGCGAGCGAGGGAAGGAAAGCGCGTGGTTCGCGAGCGTTTCGGCGTGGATGCGGACACGTGCACGGGCGATCACTCGTGCATCCGGCTCTCCGGCTGTCCGTCGCTGACGATCAAGGACAATCCCGATCCGCTGCGTGTGGATCCGGTAGCGACGGTGCTCAACAGCTGCATTGGCTGCGGGCTCTGCGGGGAGGTCGCGCACGCGGCGGTGCTGTGTCCGTCGTTCTATCGGTCGGATGTGATCTCGAATCCGGGCGCGGGAGAGCGCGTGCGGGCGCGAGCGCGGCAGGCGGTGATCTCGTTCGTGCAACGGCGTATCGATCGTCGCCTCACGAGCATACTCGGCTGACGCCGTGGACGCACCGGTCTGGATGCGCTCGTGGCGGCTCACTTCACGGCAATCGTGACGCGGTCTCCTTCGGCGATCACGATCGCCATTCTCGCGATGGGAGGCGAAGGTGGCGGTGTTCTCGCTGATTGGATCGTCGATCTGGCGGAGCACGCCAGCCACTATGCGCAAAAGACATCGGTGCCCGGTGTCGCGCAGCGCACGGGATCGACGATCTACTATTGTGAGATCTTTCCAGAGGCGGCTGCGCTCGAGGCGCACAAGGAGCCCGTGCTCGCCCTGATGCCCGTGCCGGGGCAGCTGGACGTGGTAATCGCATCGGAGCTCATGGAGTGCGGGCGCGCGGTGCAGCGCGGGCTGGTCACGCGCGAGCGCACGACGCTGATCGCGTCGACGCATCGCGTGTACTCGATGTCCGAGCGAACGAACATCGGCGATGGGCGCGTCGACTCCACGCGATTCATCGAGGCGGGCGAGGCGGCCGCGAAGACATTCGTGCGCCACGACTTCGCGCGCATTGCGCAGGAGACGGGGAGCGTGATCAGCGCTCCACTGTTCGGCGCGCTCGCGGCGACGGGTGCACTTCCCTTCTCGCGCGCGCAGTTCGAGGATGCGATCCGGCGCGGCGGCGTGGGCGTCGATGCGAGCCTCGCGGCGTTCGCCGCGGGCTTCCAGGCGTCGGTGCAGCTGAGCGATGACGGCGAGGGCGCACTAACAGTAGATGCGAAGCCGAAGATCGGCGTGCGCATGCGCACGCTCGCCGCGCGCGTCGAGAGCAGCTTCCCCGCGAGCAGCCACAGCATCCTGCTCGCCGGCGTGCTTCGACTCGGCGACTACCAGGACGAGCGATACGCGGCCGAGTATCTCGATCGGCTCGACGACATTCGCGACCTCGATGCGGAGCTCGGCCCAGGTGACTTCACGCTGTTGCGCGAGACGGGGCGCTACCTCGCGCTGTGGATGTCTTACGAGGACGCGATTCGCGTCGCCGATCTCAAGATCAGGCGCGCGCGCTTCGAGCGGGTGCACGATGAGGTGCGCGCGGGCGCCGATCAGCTCGTGCGCATCAAGGAGTATCTGCATCCGCGCATCGACGAGATCGCGGACATCCTGCCGGTCGTGCTGGGGCGGTGGCTGCTGCATCCGGGAATCGTGAGGCGCGTGATCGAGCGGCTCACGCGCGAGGGCAAGCTGGTCGAGACGACCTCGCTGCGCGGCTTTCTCCAGCTCTACGCGATCGCGAGCCTGCGCCCACTGCGGAGGAAATCGCTGCGCTTTCACCGCGAGCATCAGGTGATCGCGGAGTGGCTGGCGCAGATTCCCCCGGTGGCGCGCGAGGACTACGCGCTGGCGTGCGAGGTGGCGATGTGCCCGCGGCTCGTGAAGGGGTATGGCGACACGCACTATCGCGGCAGCCGAAATTTCGCGGCCGTCATGGGCGCGCTGCCGCGCCTGCGTGGCCGCCCGAATGCGGCGGCGGAGCTCAGGCGACTGCGCGAGGCGGCGATGGCCGATGATACGAGCGAGAAGCTCGAGCAGGCGCTGAGGGACGTCGCATGAAGATCGTGTGCCTCGGCGGCGGACCCGCGGGCCTCTACTTCTCGATCATCGCGAAGAAGGCCGACCCATCCTGCGATATCACCGTGATCGAGCGTAACAGCCCGGACAACACCTTCGGCTGGGGCGTCGTCTTCTCCGACAAGACGATGGCCGGTTTCAGGGATGCCGACCCGGAGACGCACGCGGCGATCACGGATGCGTTCCGTCACTGGGACGATATCGATGTGCACTTCAAGGGGCGCACGATCACCTCGGGCGGCCATGGCTTCTGCGGAATCGCGCGCATCACGCTGCTGCAGATTCTGCAGCGGCGGGCGGCGCAGCTCGGCGTGCATCTGCGCTTCGAGACCGAGGTGACCGACCCCGACGACTACACCGCCGACTACGACCTCGTGGTCGCGTCGGATGGCGTGTCGTCGATCACGCGCAAGAAGTACGAGTCGGTGTTCAAGCCGAACATCCAGCGCCGCAGTAATCGCTTCATCTGGCTCGGCAGCACCACCAAGCTCGACGCGTTCACCTTCGACTTCAAGCAGACCGAGTGGGGGTGGTTCAATCTCCACGCGTATCGCTTCGACGAGAATTGGTCGACGATGATCGTGGAGGTGCCCGAGCGGACGTGGCGTGGCGCGGGGATGGACAAGATGGAGCTGTCGCAGTCGATCGCGATGTGCGAGGAGATGTTCAAGGACAGGCTCGAGGGCAGCGCACTCGTGTCCAATGCGCGGCATCTGAAGGGCTCCGATGCGTGGATGGTGTTCCAGCACGTGCTGTGCGAGAGTTGGCACCACAAGAACATCGTCCTGATCGGCGACGCCGCACATACGGCGCACTTCAGCATCGGCTCCGGGACCAAGCTCGCGATGGAGGACGCGCTCGCGCTCGCGCGCGTGCTGTTCAGCCATCGCGGCCACATCGGCGGCGCGCTCGCGCGCTATCAGGAGGAGCGCGAGGTCGAGGCGCTCAAGCTCCAGAGCGCGGCGCGCAATCGCATGGAGTGGTTCGAGCACGTCGACCGGCACGTGCATCTGGAGCCAGAGCAGTTCACCTACAATCTGCTCACGGGAAGCCAGCGCATCGGCCACGCCAACCTCAAGCTGCGCGATCCGGAATACGTGGAGGGAGTGGAGCGGTGGTTCGCGGAGCGCAGCGGGATCGATCATGCGCTCCCGCCGATGTTCACGCCATTCACGCTGCGCGGCGTCTCGCTCAAGAATCGTGTGATCGTCTCGCCGATGGCGACGTACATGGCGTGCGACGGCATGCCGAACGACTTCCATCTCGTGCACTTTGGCGCGCGCGCGATGGGCGGTGCCGCGATGGTGTTCACGGAGATGACGTGCGTGTCCCCCGAGGCTCGCATCACGCCGAACTGCCTCGGCATGTGGAACGACGAGCAGCTGCGGGCGTGGATGCGCGTCGTCGACTACGTGCACACGCAGAGCGACGCGAAGTTTGCGATTCAGCTCGGCCATTCGGGGCGGAAGGGCTCGACGCGCCGGCCGTGGGAGGGGAACGATCAGCCGCTGGCCACGGGGAACTGGCCGCTCGTGTCAGCATCGGCGCTGCCGTACATTGATGGACTCTCCTCGACGCCGCGCGAGGCGAGCAACGACGACATGAATCGCATTCTCGAGGAGTTCGTCGCAGCAACGAAGCGCGCGGACGAGGCGGGCTTCGACTGGCTCGAGCTCCACTGCGCGCATGGATATCTACTGTCGAGCTTCATTTCGCCCCTCACGAATCACCGCACGGACGAATACGGCGGAACGTTGTTTAAGCGGTGCCGCTATCCGCTGGAAGTGTTCGAGGCGATGCGCGAGGCTTGGCCAGCCGGCAAGCCGATGAGCGTTCGCATCTCGGCGAACGATTGGGTTCCGGGTGGACTCACGCCGGAGGACGCGACGATCGTCGCGCGGCTGTTCAAGGCCGCGGGCGCCGATGTCATCGACTGCTCGTCCGGACAGGTGAGCAAGGCGGAGCGGCCGGTGTACGGGCGCATGTTCCAGGTGCCGCTGTCGGATCGCATTCGCAGCGATGCCAACGTCTCGACGATCGCCGTGGGCAACATCTACGAGGGCGATCAAGTCAACACGATCATCGCGTCGGGACGAGCGGATCTGTGCGCGGTGGCGCGCCCGCATCTCGCGGACCCCGCGTGGACGTTGCACGAGGCGGCGAAGCAGGGCTTCTCGGATGTCTGGTGGCCGCATCCGTACTTTCTCGGCAAGCTGCAGCTCGAGCGCAATCTCGCGCGCGCCGCTCAACAGGCGGCAGACGTATGAGCGCGGAGCCGTTCAATACGGGCGCCCGGCCTCTCGCGGGCAAACATGCGGTGGTCACGGGCGGCGCGCGCGGAATCGGCGCGGCGGTGACGCGCGCGCTGCTGGAGCACGGGGCGCGTGTCACGATGCTGGGGCGAAGTGCGATTGCTCGCACAGAGGTGATCACGACGTTCGGCGCCGGGCAGCCGCTCGAATATCTGCAGGCAGATGTCGGCGACGCAGGCGAGGTGGCGCGCGCATTCGAGACCGCGCGCGTGCGATCGGGCGCGGTCGACATTCTTGTAAACAATGCCGGTCAGGGCGCGTCTGCACCCTTTCGCCTGACGGATGCTGCACTCTGGCGCACGATGATGTCGGTGAATCTCGACGGAACGTATCACTGCACGCAGGCCGCGCTGTCGTCGATGGTGGAAGCGCGGTGGGGAAGGATCGTGAACATCGCGAGCACGGCAGGTTTGGTGGGCTACGCGTACGTCACGGCCTACTGCGCGGCGAAGCACGGCGTGATCGGCCTCACACGCGCGCTTGCGATCGAGGTCGCGGCGAAGGGCGTGACCGTGAATGCCGTGTGCCCTGGCTTCACCGCGACCGAAATGTTCGATCAGAGCGTCGCGAAGATCGTCGCGAAAACCGGGCGTACGCCGGAGCAGGCGGTGGCCGAGCTGCTGGCGAAGAATCCGCAGGCGCGGCTGGTGCAGCCGGAAGAGGTGGCGAATGCCGTCGCCTGGTTGTGCCTCCCGGGAAGCGAAGCGGTCACCGGCCAGTCGATCACGGTGGCGGGTGGGGAGGTCACATGACAGTGAATGGAGAAGACAGTGCGATCAACGCCGAGAACAGTGCGAGCCATGGGGAGGGCTAAGCCGTGAGCGATCCCGTGTTCGATCTCGAGACTCGCGCCACGATGGACGATCACCAGGCGTTGCGACTCTGGCTGCGATGGCTGTCGTGCACCGCGCGAATCGAGAACCAGATTCGCGCGCGGCTGCGCCAGCACTTCGAGACGACGCTGCCGCGCTTCGACCTGATGGCGCAGCTCGAGCGAGATCCGGACGGACTGCGCATGTCCGAGCTGTCGAAGCGGCTGATGGTGACGGGCGGAAGCATCACTGGAATCACGGACCAGCTCGAGACGGAGGGGTTGGCGGTTCGAATTCCGGTGCCGAGCGATCGGCGTGCGACGATCGTCAAGCTCACGCCCGTTGGGCTCGAGCGCTTTCGCAGGATGGCTGCGGAGCACGAGCAGTGGATCGTCGAGCTGCTC
>PLMM01000402.1 GCA_003142495.1 Gemmatimonadota bacterium
CTGCAGCTCGCGCGCGCGTGGATCGATCAGGCGCGCGTCGCGCTCCCCGAGCTACCCGCCGCCAAGCGCACACGCTTCGCGACGGAGTACAACCTCACCCCTGCGGAGATCGAGGTGCTCACCGCCGACGTGCCGCTCGCAGCGTACTTCGAGGAAGTGGCTCGCGTCGATGGCGATGCAAAGGGCGCCGCGAACTGGGTCATTCGCGACGTGCGCCAGCTCCTCAACTCGGGCGCGACGCTCGCGACGCTCAAGCTCCGCCCAACGTCGCTCGCGCAGTTGCTCACCATGGTGCGCGACAACACGGTCAGCCACGCGGCGGCAACGAAGATCTTCGCGATCGCGAGCGAGAGCGGCGAGCGTCCGCTCGACATCGCCAAGCGCGAGGGTCTCCTCCAGGAGCGCAACGAAAACGCGTTGGTTGGTTGGGTCGATCAGGTGCTCGCCGAGAACCCCGACGTCGCCGCGCGCTTTCGTTCGGGCGACAAGAAGCTGCTCGGCGTGCTGGTCGGGCTCGTGATGAAAGCGTCGAAGGGGCGCGCGGACCCCAAGGCGATCAATCAGCTCTTGTCGGCGCGCGCCGCAGCGGGCGAGTAGAGCGGCGCCTTGAGCTCCGCCGCGAATCGCAGTTGCGATTCCGGCATCGCGAACTGTCGCGTGGCTTCCTCCGCCATGCGGAACTCCATTCCCGCCTTTCTCGAGTCGCGTCGCACTTCCTTGGCGTGCCGCAACGCATCGTCGCCCGCAGGATCGAACGCGTACGGCTCCGACGAATCGACTCGTCTCAGGAAGTCGATGATGAAGTCGTACGACCGTTCCATGTAGCGCGCGACGTCCGGATCGGTGAGATCCCAGCGGCTGTTCTCCGCCGCGAGCTGAAAAATCCGCTGCCACGATTCCGTGTCCGTCACGTAGACCATGCCGCGGAACAGGCGTCGATTCGTCTGCGTGCTGAAGATCGTCGGGCTCAGGATTCGATCGAGATGGTCGTCGGACCTCGAGTGGTCGCGCAAGATCACTTCGCGCGCCCGCCGGCTGTAACCCTGGCCGAGATGCGTCTCGAAGCGGCTCTCCCAGTAGCTGTGCCCGACGCCCGTCGTGCGCGACGCGATGATGAGATAGCGCGGCACGAAGAAGTTGTGCGCAACCGTGTCGGCCGCGAGGTGCGCGAGATAGCCAAGCGCGAAGCTCTTGATCGGGTCGTCGCGCGCCTTGTCGTAGATCTCGAGACCCACCGCCCACGAATGGCAGTGGCGTCCGACCGGCGCGTACTTCTTCGCGATGCTCGTGTCGGCCGCGATCGATCCGTAGAGAAACTCGACCGGATAGCTGCCGAGCAGCTCGCCGATCGCCTTCGGCAGCTGGGCGAGCGCGCCCAGCACCGCCTCGCCGAGAAAGATGTGCGTTCCCGGTGTCCACGCCCACACCGTGGATGGGATCAGGCACAGCGCGACCAGGGCGAGTGCGATGGGAATCGCAATGCGTCTGTTCGGCCGGCCCCACTTCCTTTCTGTGCTGCGCCGGAAGCCGTGTGAACCGCGCGAGGGCATCCTCGAAGTTATAACGCGGTCAGATGCCGAGATGCTTCCGCTGCCGCCGAATGCCCTTGCGCAGGTCGTTCAGCTCGTGCGCGACCATCTCATCGATCGTCTCGCGCGCATTCTGCACGTACTCGCCGATCGACTCGCTGATGTCGTCGAAGGGGATCTTGTCCCACATCTCTTCGCCGCGCTCCGCCGCCCACTTCGCGCCGCGACGCCCCGCGCGCCCCGCTGCCGCTCCGGCCATCGCCCCCGCCTCGCGTGCCAGCGTGCGCGGCGTCCGCTTCCGCCGCACGTGCAGGAGCATCGCGACCCCCGCGCCCGCAATCAGCCCGAGCACCGCCGCCGTCAGCAGATCGTACTGCTCGCTCTCACCCCGGCCCGCCGCGCCTCGGCCGTTTGATACGCGGCTCCGCCCGCTCGAACGCGGGCCCGTTGTCGTCTCCATCACTCATATCCTCCGCGGCATCTGCTGCCGCATCCAGGTCGCTGTCATCCAGATCATCCAGATCATCCACATCATCCACATCATCAAAATCATCGAAATCGTCGTCGAGCGCTTCCAGATCATTGTCATCGCCGCCGTCATCGTGCACGCCGTCATTCGCGAGCCGCTCGCCATCCTCGCGAAAGGCCGCGGCTCCCGCCCGCACGCCACGCACCGTCGACGCCGTCGACACGAAGGCGTGCTCCGCCTCCTCCTGCACTAGCCGCAGCACGGCGCCGAGCTCGTGCAACCGCCGCTCCGACGAGTCGACCACATCGCGAATCCCCTCGTTCGCCACGAGCAGCGTCTTCCGAATCGCCTGCACATCCGCACGAATCGATGTCGAGATGTAGTCGATGTTGTTCGCGATGCTCGACGCGTGCTTCGTGACCGGATCGACACTGCGCTCGATGTGGTCGAGCAGCCTGTCGAATTTCGCGGCCGTCTTGCGCAGCCTGAACACCGCCGGCAGTAGCAGCACCATCAGCGCCAGAAAGAACAGCGATGAGGCTGCTCCGGCGATCTGCAGCATAATCGCAACCCACCCCGCCCCCGGAGTGCTGGAGCGGGCAAGGGAAGCTTCGGCGGCTGATGCGCCCTGCAGAGCAAGGGCGCCTATCTCGACGATCAGGGTCATCCGTTCGCGAAGTTCGGCGATAGGTGATTTCTCGCGTCCCGCGCGATGCTTCCGCGGCTCGTGAGCGAGGGTAAGTGCAATGGTGGTGCCATGATCCTTCAATTGGAAGCGAGGCGCACCGTTGTCAAGCGCATTCCTTGACTTGAAGCCGCGACCCGGGGCATCCTTCCGAATCTTCGCACGATTGCGAGCGCGCAGCGTCATCGGGCTTGCGTGCCCCCACACTACTCCGATCCCATTGGCCGCCCCGCTGCGCTACATCGTCGAAGGTGGAAACACGCTCGCCGGCTCGATCACGCCGTCCGGCAACAAGAACGCTGCGCTGCCGATCATCGCCGCCGCGCTCCTCACCGACCAGAAGGTCATCCTCGAGAACGTCCCGCGCATTCTCGACTGCGAGACGCTGGTCGAGCTGATCATCTCGCTCGGCGTCACGGCCGAGTGGACGGCGCGGAACACACTGGCCATCGAAGCGAAGGTCGTGCAGCCGAGTGCGCTCGACCCGATTCTCTGCGCGAAGATCCGCGCGTCGATCCTGCTCGCCGGGCCGCTCCTCGCGCGCTGCGGCGGCGTCACCCTCCCGCCGCCGGGTGGCGACGTCATCGGCCGCCGGCGCGTCGACACGCACTTCCTCGCGCTCGAGCAGCTCGGCGCGACGGTCGAGATCGGCGACGAGTACGTGCTCACCACCAAGGGGCTGCGCGGCGCCGACGTCTTCCTCGATGAGCCGAGCGAGACCGCCACCGAGAATGCGCTGATGGCGGCGAGCATCGCGCGCGGCACGACGACGCTGCGCAACGCGGCGAGCGAGCCACACGTGCAGGATCTCGCGCACTTTCTCGTCGCCATGGGCGCGATGATCGAGGGGATCGGCACCAACACGATCACGATCACGGGCGCGAAGTCGTTGCGCGGCACGACGCATCGCGTCGGCCCCGATCACATTGAGGTCGGCTCCTTCATCGGCCTTGCGGCTGTCACGCGCTCCGAGCTCCGCATCGTGCGCGCCGGCGTCGAGCATCTGCGCTCCACGCGCATGGGCTTCGAGCGCCTCGGCATCGAGTGCACGGTGACCGGCGACGATCTCCTCGTTTCCGCGAAGCAGAATCGCACGATCGTGAGCGACCTCGGCGGTCACGTGCCGAAGCTCGAGGATCAGCCGTGGCCCGCGTTCCCGGCCGATCTCATGTCGATCGCGATCGTCACCGCGACACAGTGCGACGGGCTGATTCTCATGCACGAGAAGATGTTCGAGTCGCGCTTGTTCTTCGTCGACAAGCTGATCGGGATGGGCGCGCGCATCGTGCTCTGCGATCCGCATCGCGCGCTGGTGGCGGGGCCCTCGCCGCTGCGCGGGAGCACGCTCGAGTCGCCCGACATTCGGGCCGGCATGGCGATGCTCCTTGCCGCGCTCTGCGCCAAGGGCACGAGCACGATCAACAACGTCGGGCAGATCGAGCGCGGTTACGAGCGGATAGACGAACGCCTTCGCGCGCTCGGCGCGCAGATCACGCGCGTCGAGGACCGGCGCAGCTGACGCACTCCGAGCTCGGCGTCCCAGGCGGGGCAGCGCGCGAGAGCGTTCCGGATTTCGAGGCATTTGGAATCACGGCGTTCACGACGACGCGCGAGGCGGGGAGCTTCGGCACCCACTCCGACGAGTCGGTGCGCGAGGTGATGGGCCGATGGGACGCGCTCCGTGCATCGTTGCACATGACGTTCCCGCGCTTCGCCACCGCCTCGCAAGTGCACGGCACGCGCGTGGTGGAGCACGACGGCGCATGGGAGGGATGGCTGCGCGTGTCGGAGGCGGACGGCCACTTCGCGCCGCGCAGCGGAACCGCGATGGCGGTGACGATCGCGGACTGCGTCCCGGTGTTCATCGCGCATCCGGAGGGCGCGGTGGCGCTTCTGCACTCGGGGTGGCGCGGCACGGCGGCGCGGATCATCGATCGCGCGCTCGCAGCGTTCAGCAGACAGGGCTTGGCTGCCGGCGATCTGCGCATCCATCTCGGCCCGGCGATCTGCGGCGAGTGCTACGAGGTGAGCGCGGAGGTGGCGACGGCGCTGACGGGCGTCGCGGCGCCTGGCGCGGAGTCCGCCGCTTCTGGCGCGGAGTCCGCCGCGTCTGGGCGGCGTCACGTAGACTTGCGCGGCATCATCGCCAGCCACGCGCGCGAGG
>PLMM01000072.1:0-6339 GCA_003142495.1 Gemmatimonadota bacterium
TCTTACCCGATCCGTTGCGCCCGAGCAGGGCGAGGACCTCTTCTCGGCCGAGCGAAAAGGAAACGTCGGCGAGCACTGGCGCGCCGCGCTTGAACTCGCGTGAGACGCCGCGGAAGTCGAGTACGGGCGTCGTTGTCATAACGATTCCTTCCGGCGCGATTGCGCCGGTTGATCTGTGAGATCGCGATCCGCGTCGGCCAGGAGCTTCAGCACGTCCGCGTAGCGGCAACCGGCGAGATAGGCCTGTGAGAGGAGTGCGCGCGCAGCATCCAGCACCTGCGTATTCCGCGTCGCGCGCGACACTTTGGGGAGGCGCGCGCACACGAACGTCCCACGTCCGCGCTGCGACTCGATGTAGCCGAGCGCCTCGAGCTCGTCGTATGCCTTCTTCACGGTGAGTGGAGCGATGACGAGCTGCTCGCTCAGCTCGCGGTGCGAAGGGAGCCGGTCACCACTCGTGAGCCGTCCGCCGGCAATAGCGTCCGTGATCTGCCGCATGACCTGGCGATAGATGGGGAGGTCGTCTCCCGCACTGATGACGATGTGCATTAAGTGATATATATGAGTATATCACTTCCCCGGCAACCCTCGGTCGAATGCGAGCGGCTATCTAGCCTCGAGGCCCCTTCAAGCGCTCGCGCGAATGCCTGCGATTCGGCTCCTTCGCGAGCGTCGCTCGATACTCCACCCTCGCCTCGCTCGGCCGCCCGAGTACCACGAGCATATCGCCCAGCAACTCACGCGCGGGCGCGAGCGGCCCCGGCGTCACGGCGCTCTTCTCAGTCAAGTCCTCTCGCGCCGCAGCCTCGCGCATGTGCGTCAACGCCTCGCCCTCCCGATGCTCGGCGAGATCGAGCCACGCGCGCGCGCCGAGCCGCTCGATCGCCACCTGCTCCGCCCAATATCCTTCGCCGCTCGCGCGCAGCCGCTGCTCGATCGACGCGAGCGAATCGATAGCGGCCCGCGCGCGCTCCAAGTCGCCCGTGTGCGAGGCGCCGAGGGCGCGCGCGAAGTAGGTCATGGCCTCCGTGTAGGGGAAGGCACTCGCGTGCGGCTCGAGCGCGGCCGCCTCCGCCCACGCATCGCGCGCGAGCACCCAGCGTGCGGGAATCGCCGCGAGCGCGAACACGCCCGCGGATCCCGGCGCCGCGCCGGTGATCGCGACGGGATCGAAGCGCGCAGCGATCGCGGGAAGGCCGTCGAGCAGCGCCTTCGCCTCGGCGTCCTTCCCCATTTGCAGGTAGGCATACATCTCGTAGTCGGCGGCGTGCAGCGCCTCCGCCATCGAGCCGTCGCGCAGCGCAACCGTCATCGACTGCGCATTCGCGTTCGCCGATTCGCTCCACATTCCCAGTCGCGTGAAGGTGTGCGATGGCATGTGCAGCGCATGCGCGGCGCAGGGCGCGATGCTCGCGTAGCGCTCTGCCGCTGCGCGCGCCCGCGCCGCGAGCGGTGGCGCGTCGTAAGTATGGATGATGTAGTGCGCGAGCCCAGGATGATTGGGCTGCTTCTCCCACAGCGGCTCGAGTATGGCTCCGGCCTTCAGCTGATTCGCGTACGTCTTGTCTGTTGGCGACGCGGACGCGGTGAGCGACAGCGCGTGGAAGATCATCGCCTCGGTGTCGGCCGGCTGCCGCATCACGAGCTCGCCCATCGCGCGCTCGTACGCGGCGACGCGCGTGCGCTGATCCACGTGCTCGTAGTCGTTGAAGAGCGTCGCGACAGCATCGATGTAGCCGCGCTCACGCTCCGACGCGCGAGAGCCTAGTCGCTGCGCCGCACTCGCAGCCTCACGACCCGCCTTCAGCACGGCAACCGGCCGATTCCCCGGCGCCATCGGATTTGTCCAGCGACTGAGCGCGATTCCCCAGTACGCCATCGCGCACGTCGAGTCACTCGCGAGCACTGCGTCGAATCCTTTGATCGACGCGCCGAACTCGAAGGAGTGCAGCAGTGCCACCGCGCGATCGAATTGCGGCGCGACGCTGGCGCTGCACGTCGTCGCGAAATGCACGGTGCCGAGCCGTCCGTCACCCGTGCCGCCCGCCTTGGTGCAGGCCTGTGCAAGCGTGTCGAACGACCACAGCGAGACGAGTGCGACAGCAACAGCAACGGGTGAGCGTGTCATGAGCCTCCTCATTACGGGCGGCAGCTCTTCACGCTACCGCTTCCCCTTCTGCATCACCGCGAGCCGTGCACTCGCCGCATCGGCCTCCTGCGCCAACAACGGATGCGAGGTTCGATACTTCATCAGCACGTTGCGCCCGTCTCGCACCGGCGCCTCCGCGCTGTCCGCCTGTCCGAGCGCGAGAAAGCACTCTCCCAACACGAGCTCCGACTCTCCAGTGCGCCAATGATCCGCGCCCTGCCGCTCGCTACTCATCGCCGCCGCCGATCGCATCACCGGGAGCGCCTCCGCCGCGCGATGCGTGCCGAGGAGCACGCGGCCCAACCCTATTCGCCCCGGGACCACTGCGAGTCGCTCATCGGCGTTGTTCGTATCCAGCTTGGCGAGCGCTTCTCGCAGGAACGGCTCCGCTTCCGTGTTGCGGCCAGCCTCGCTGAGCGCTCGCCCAAGATTCACCGAGATGATGAGCGTCCCCCTCGCGTCAGCGCCCGCTACGCGATGACTCATCGCCAACGCCTGGCGAAGCAGTACGACCGCGCTGTCGGGGCGCCCCTCCAGCCGCATCACCACGGCAATCTCATTGAGGTCGAAGCCGACATCGATGTGCTCGGGACCGCGAAGCGCGAGATCTATCTTGAGCGCCTGCTGCAGCAGTCGCTCAGCTTCGTCGAAATCTCCGCGCTCGCGCACGATCAGTGCGAGATTCGAGAGGTTCGCACTCACCGCCTCGTGATTTTCGCCGAACAATCGTCGATTGATCGCCAAGGCCTGGCGCAGCATCGTGTCCGCTTCACCCAGGCGGCCGAGCTTAAAGAGCAATTGCCCCAGATCGTTGAGCGTCAGCGACACGCTCCGATGGTTGCTGCCAAGGGTCTTGCGCTCGATTGCGAGCGCCCGGCGATCGTCGCGCTCCGCGTCCGCGTAGCGACCGAGATTCTCCTCTGCCACTGCAATGTCATGGATCGTCTCGGCCGTCGCCGGATGCTCCTCACCCAAACGCCGGGTCCGTATCGCAAGTGCGATCTGATACTGCGGAATCGCCTCGGTGTCCGCGCCCTTCGAGTGCAACATCCGTCCGAGATAGTCGCGGCTCGCCGCAACCGTGAGGTCGCTGTCCCCGTACATCCCGCGCCGCATCGCGAGCGCCTGGCGAAAGAGCGGCTCCGACTTGTCGAACTGATCTCGATTCTCGTATAGCTCGGCGAGATGCTCGAGACTCTCCGCGGTCGCGGCGTTGCGATCGCCGAACAACCTCCGGCGCATCGCGAGCCCATCGCTGAGCAGTGAGTCCGCCTCATCGAGGCTGTCCTCCTGCATCAGCACCTCGCCCAGCCGATCCATCGCTTCCGCCACGGACGCATTGTTTCCACGATAAAGTGCACGTCGCGCCACGAGGGAGCTTCGCAGCTCGCTCGTGGCCTTGTCGTACACGCCAAGATTCGCGTAGACACGCCCCAACGCGCCGCGCAGCTCGGCACGAACCTCCGGCTGATCGATCAGCGACGTATCCATGCGCATCGCGCCGCGATCGAGCAGCTCGCGCGCGGTGATGTTTCCCCGCCCCACTGGCGTCGGCGCGAACGGATCCGCCGCGCCGAACACGCTGACGAGATATTCCTCGACGGCAACGGCCTTTTTCGCCTCCGTCTCCGCGCGCCCGCGCAGCGTGCGCTCGCGCGCCGCCGCGCCGACGAGACCGATCGTCACGAGCACCGCGAGCGCGACGGGTATGCGATGGCGCCTCACGAACTTCGACGCGCGATACTTGAACGAGTCGGCGCGCGCACTCACCGGCTCGTGATTCAGGTAGTGCCGAACATCTTCCTCCAGCGCGCCAACGGTCGCATAGCGCTCGGCCGGATCCTTCTTGAGCGTCTTCGCCACGATGTTGTCGAGATCGCCCGAGAAAATCCGATGCAGCTTCTCCGGCGATGCATCGCGCGCCGCCGCCAGCCGCTGCGCCTCATGCGGGGTCAGCTCCGCGCTCGGGGAAACCGCGCGCGAGAGCTGGCCACTGTCCGTTTTGAGAATCGCGACGACATGCTCGGCGGGCGTGTGCGCGCCGGAGCTCGTTGGGTGCCGCCCCGCGAGCAGCTCGTAGAGAATGACGCCCAGGCCGTAGACGTCGGTCGCGGTGGTGATGGGCTCGCCCTTGATCTGCTCGGGCGCAGCGTACTTGTAGGTAAAAACGCCGTCGTGCGCGCCGGTCAACGCACTCGATGTCGCACCGCCCTCCTCGAGCAGCTTCGCGATGCCGAAGTCGAGCAGCTTCACCGTGCCGTCGTTCGTGACGAGAATGTTCGCGGGCTTCAGGTCGCGATGCACGATGAAGCTCGCGTGCGCGTGCGCGACCGCGGCGAGCACCTGCTGAAAGAGGCGCAGCCGCGCATCGATCGTGAGCTTCCGCGCGTCGCACCATTCGTCGATCGGCTTGCCGTCGATGAACTCGAGCACGAGATACGGGAGCCCGGATGGACTGACCCCGGCATCGAGGAGGCGCGCGATGTTGGGATGCGTGAGGCGCGCGAGCACACTTCCCTCGCGGCGAAAGCGCTCCTCGCCAACGGGGCCCGCAACCGCGAGGCTCAGCAGCTTGATCGCGGCGACGCCCTCGAAACGGCCGTCGCTTCTGCGCGCCATCCACACGGAGCCCATGCCGCCCTGGCCGAGCGGTCCTTCGAGGACGTAGGCGCCGAGCGTTTGGCCGGCGAGCGTGGACGTTGCGGGCATGCGGGGCGCGACCCCTGTGCTCAGGAAGTCATCCGCGATGCCGGCCTCGCGATCGAGCAGCGCCTCGAGCTCCGCAGCCATCTCCGGATTCTCGAGGCGTCGCTCGGCGATCCACTGCGCGCGATCACCGGCCGGCATTTCGAGCGCCTCGTCGAGCAAGCGGCTGAGTGCAGCCCATTCTTCCCGATTGAGCTGGGTCATCGTCTGCGCAAGCTGGGCTACTCCTGTGGGCGAGTGCAAAGTGTTCTCGAATCCAACCAGTTGACCAATGATCTACGCTGACGACGACCTTCGCCAGTTCGAGGCTAACGGCGCCGCGCCGCTCCCCGCTGCAGCCAATCCACGTCTTGCTTTACTACACAAAGTACTTTAGACTAACCCGAGACAAGCGTTGCCAACGGCCATAAACCCGTTTCCGCGAGGCAAATGACATTCTCTCAGCTGATCAAGCAACCGAGCGCCTTCCTTCCCGTGGCGATGTCGCTCCTCGCCCTCGTCACCGTGCTCGGCACCATCGCGATCTTCGGTGTCCCCCACCACGCCGACGAAGGAAGCGCCGCGCACATCTTCCAACTGCTCATCGTCGCGCAGCTGCCGATCGTCGCGTTTTTCGCGATCAAGTGGGTGCCGCAGGAGCGCACCCCTGCGCTTTGCGTTCTCGCGTTGCAGGCCAGCGCGGGCATCGCCGCGCTCGCGCCCGTGTACTTGTTACATCTCTAGCCGCATACGCCGCCCTAAAAAGTCTCCCACGCAAATCCCCCGTCCACAAAATCCAGCCGCCGCTTCACCGGATCGAGCCGCAGGATCACCGTCCCTCCAATGCGCTGCGCACGCCCCCGCACCGCTATGTCATCGACGCCGTCACCATCCTCGTCGAGCGCGCCCAGCGCCTCGTGCACCTTGAAGCGCAAATCGCTCACGCGCAGCGGCGTGATCTTCCCCGCCGTGTCGACCAGCACCGCGATCTGATGGTAGTACTCGTAGTCGCCCGCCCACTGCGCCACGAAGAGCATCGCGCGCGACTTGCCGAAGCACCCTATCGCCTGCGTCTTCTGCGCGTGCAGCAGCTTCATCAGCCGCGGCACCATCCTTACGGTGTCGCTCTGTAATACGGTGAGCAGCGAGTCCTTCACCACCTGCAGCCGCGCGGCGAGCTCCAGACTGATGCTGTCGCGCTCGCAGCTGTCCACCACCGGCGGAAGCGCGCTGTCCGCGTGCACCGCGAGCGCGACGAGCGGCGACTTCCTCTTCGCGAGCGAATCGACGTGCGGTGGCACCGCGAGCACCGCGACGATCCGCCCGTTCCACTGGTCGAACGACTGCACCGTCGCGTCATCCTGCCCCCACGAGCCGTGCAGCCGAAAGCGATCGCCGATGTGCACGGGCGACAGCTCCTTCACCGCCTCTTCGTACGCGCGCACGCGCGCCGGCGTCTTGAGCGGCGCGTCGACGCGCCCGATGTCCGCGAGCACCCTCTTCGC
>PLMM01000072.1:6441-7109 GCA_003142495.1 Gemmatimonadota bacterium
TCGATGTGCGTCACCTTCGACGTGTCGAGCGTGGGCGTGTCCGAGTCGTCGGTCGTGTCGCTGTCGTGCGACGAGTCGGCGGCGGCCGAGCCCGCATTGTTGGCGACCGCCTGACGCGCGCTGTCGTTCACCGCAACCTTCGTGACCTTCGCCACCTTCTCCGCCTTTTGGGAACACGCGACGGCTAGGAGTGTCAGCAAAAATGCCGAAAATGTGACGGTGACTCGCCGGCGCGTTTCTACTCGAAGTGGCAAGGGCATCCCTGAGAGACAGAATGATCGTGACCCGCTCGCCCTGCATATTCGCTGTCAAACGGGTTATCCTCAAGCGCGTCCACATCTTGCGTAGAGCCGAAGTAACCCGCGCTTGCGTGATGTTGCGGGCGCCATCGACAATGCGTTTTATCTATAGAACGGTCGACAATACTGCCGCCGCTCTTCCCCGGGCGCGCCGAATGACGTTGGAGAACGATTGATGCCTTTTCTCGAGTTGGAAGGAAAGCCGGACCTCGAAAACAATCCGCGTGAGCTCGTCGGCGATGTGATAGTCGGCAGCGGATCCCAGGCCACATGGCGGCTGTCAGGGAGCGATCTCGCCGCCCGACACTTTCGCATTGCACTCGGCACCGCCGGCGCGCTGGTCACCCCCGCCTCGCCGCAGAATGTCGT
>PLMM01000405.1 GCA_003142495.1 Gemmatimonadota bacterium
CGCCTCTGATGTACTCGACCGTCTTCGGCGCCTCGAGCGTCGACAGCCGCTTCACCACATTCGCAACGCGACGGGCCTGCGCGAGCATGTCGTCGCCGAGGTCACGAACATCCTGCGACAGGTCATCATCCATCAGCATCAGCTGCACGTTCCCCAGAAGTGCGGCGAGTGGATTGTTGACCTCGTGCTGAATGGCGAGCGCGGTTTGACCGATCCCCGCCATCCACTGCGCGTTCGCGAGCGCCTCTTCCGCCGCCCAGCGAGCCTCGTTCGCCGCGATGCGACGCTCGGCGATCTCGAGCCGTGCGGTGATCGACGACGGCGTGAAGGGCTTGAACAGATAGTCGTCGGCGCCGGCGTNNCGCCGCAGCACAGCCCGCATTCGAGCGTGCAGCTCCGATAGCCCAAAGGGCTTGGTCAGATAGTCGTCGGCGCCGGCGTCGAGCGCGTTCACGACATCATCTCCCTCGATGCGCCCCGTGACGACGAGCACGAAGGTGTCGCGCGCCCATTCGGATGCGCGGATGCGGCGACACACTTCGAGACCATCGAGCTCGGGCATCTGCCAGTCGAGAATGACGAGCGACGGGTGCTCGCGCTCGAACATCGCCCACGCCGCGGCGCCATCATCGGCCGGGAGTGGCTCGTGGCCGCGATCGAGCACGGCCGCCTCGATGAGGCGGCGGATCAGTGCGCTGTCATCGGCGACGAGGACTTTCACGCGGCGCGGTTCACGCGGCGACGCGGTCGAGCAGCCGGTTGATGGAGCCGAGCAGAGTGGTCTCGTCGACGATGGGCTTCGTGATGTAATCGTCGAAGCCGTGCGCGAGATATTTTCCGCGGTCGCTGCTCATGGCGTGCGCGGTGAACGCGATCACCGGGAGCTGGCGGAAGATCGGATCGGCGCGGATGTGGCGCAGCACCTCGACGCCATCCATTCCCGGAAGCGAGATGTCGAGGAGCACGATCTCCGGCTGCTCGGCGGCCAGCGAGGCGAGTCCGTCCGGGCCGTTCAGGTGCTCGGTGACCGTGTAGAAATCGCCGAGGATCGCGCGCAGCAGCAGGCGATTGTCGGCGTTGTCCTCGATGATCATGATCCGTCTCATCATGGAGATGCAGGTGGAAGGAAGGCCGTGTCGAGCCAGGCCGTGTAGCGAGCGAGCTCGTCATCGAGATCCAACAGCGCGCGCGCGAGGTCCGCCGGATGATCGGGGCCTTCGAGCCGCTCAGCGAGCATCTGCACGCGCAGAGCGCCCATCTGCCCTGCGCTGGACTTGAGCATGTGCGCCATCGCGCGAACGGCCCCGATGTCGCCTGCGGCAAGCGCCGCTCGCGCCGAAGCGATGCGAGCTGGTGCCTCCTGTAGGAATAGTGTCGTGAGCTCCTCGCGAAGCTTGAGTCCGCCGAATCGTTCGAGGCGCTTGAGCGCGTCGACGTCGCCAACCGCGTCGTGCGCCTTGTTCATGGTCATGTGACTACTATCATGGGAGGCGCGTGTATCACGAGATTGCATCAATGTTTAACACATGCCCGCATCTCTGCATGAGAGTTTTTTAATGGCCGAGCATAAAATCCTCGTTGCCGATGACGATCCGGTGCTCACCGCAGCGGTGAGCGGCGCGCTCAAGTCGCGCGGTTATACGATCGTCGTCGCGCGCGATGCGATGCAGGCCTTCATGTTCGCGGTGCAGCAGCAGCCGGATGTGATTCTGCTCGACATCAACATGCCGGCGGGAACGGGGCACGGCGCGCTCACGCGGCTGCAGGCATCGGCGCGCACGTCATCGATTCCGGTGCTCGTGATGAGCGGAAGCACGGATCTCACGCTGCCAGCGACGGTGCGCGCCGAGGGGGCGAAGGGATTTTTTCGGAAACCCGTCGATCTCGATGCGCTGTGCGCGAAGATCGATGAGCTGCTCCCCTCGCCGTCGATGAACGGCTAGCGAAGGGCTTTGCGCGAGCTACTTCGCGCGGCGGATCTTTTCGCGGACGATGCGGTTCTTGTCGTCGACGAACACGAGCTTGGGCGCGAACTTGTCGAGCTCACTCATCTCGTAGTCGGCGTAGCTGATGACGATCACGTGATCGCCGGCAGCGCCGAGTCGCGCGGCGGCGCCGTTGAGCTGGATCGTGCCACTGTTGCGCTCACCCTCGATGACGTACGTCTCGAGCCGCGAGCCGTTGTTGACGTTCACCACCTGCACCTTCTCGAAGGGCAGGATGTCCGCTGCCTCCATCAGCGCGGAGTCGAGCGTGAGGCTCCCTTCGTAGTGAAGATCGGCGCCGGTGAGCACGCCGCGGTGAACCTTTGACTTGCACATGGTGCGGCGCATGCTGGCGTCGCCTCCGAATGATCTCGTGAGAATGCCCGGCTGGAAAGGCCGGGCGGATGACGAAACATAGCGGCGGCGCGATGTGCCGGTGCGCAAGGTGATTGCGCAACCGGCTCCCGGCTGTTCTCATACGCGAACCCTTCATCAGGCTTGGAACATGCGCCGCATCGCTGCCCTGCTCGTTCTCTCGCTGGCCATCCTGTCCACTTCTGTGCGCGCCCAGGCGCTCGACTGGCGCGCGCTCAACGATGAAGCGCTTCAGACGCTCTCGGACTACATCAAGGTCAACACCACGGATCCGCCGGGAAACGAGCTCGACGCGGCGCGCTATCTCAAGAAGATTCTCGACAAGGAAGGCATCGAGGCGACGATCTACGATACGACCGCCATGGGAGCGAATCGGGCGAATCTATACGCGCGGCTCAAGGGAAATGGCTCGAAGAAGGCCGTCGCGCTCGTCAGTCACATGGACGTCGTGCCCGTGGCGCCGGCGTTCTGGTCCGTCGATCCGTTCTCGGGCGTGGTGAAGGACGGCTACATCTGGGGGCGTGGCACGCTCGACATGAAGGGACAGGCAATCGCGCAGCTCATGGCGATGATCGCGCTCAAGCGCAGCGGCGTGCCGCTCAACCGCGACATCGTCTTCATCGGGAATGCCGATGAGGAGTTCGGCGGCGATGGCGCGGTGCAGTTCGTGAAGAGCCACGCCGATCTGCTCAAAGACGTCGAGTTCCTGATGACCGAGGGCGGCGAGAATCTCGTGGTCAACGGGAAGCTCCAATACTATGGAGTGGGCGTCTCCGAGAAGCAGACCTTCTGGCAGAAGGTCGTGGTGACGGGAGTACCATCGCACGGCTCGCGGCCGACGAAGCAGAATCCCGTGCCGCGGCTCGTCGCCGCGCTCGATCGCATCGCGAAGTTCGAGACGCCGTTGCATGTCCTTCCGGACGTGCAGAAATTTCTGCACGACATCTCGCCGCAGTACAAGGGCGAGCAGCGCGCGTGGCTCGCCGATGTGCGCAGTGCGATCAGGATCCCGCGCGCGCGCACATGGCTGACGGACAACATCTACTGGAATGCGATCTTGCGGAACACGATTTCGCTCACGATGCTGCAGGGCTCGAACAAGACGAATGTGATTCCGGCCGAGGCGTCGGCGCAGATGGACATTCGACTCTTGTCGGATACGGATCCGCTCGAGTTTCTGAACACGCTCAAGCGCGTCGCGAACGACACCGCGGTGCACTGGGTGAATCAGATCGAGCCGAAGACGAAGCTCCAGAGCCCGATCGACACAGATCTCTTCCGCGCGATCGAGAAGGCGTCACACGAGCGCAATCCGGATGTGATCGTCACGACTCCGATGTTCACCGCCGCCACCGACCGCCCGACGTATCGGGCGCTCGGCATCATCACCTACGGCTTCGACCCGTTCCTGGTCGAAAACGAGGAGATGCACAGCGGCATGCACGGCAACAACGAGAAGCTCGCCGTGAGCAACGTCGGCTTCGGCGTGAAGTATCTCTACGACGTGCTGCGCTACGTGCAGTGAGCCGTCAGCGGCTCACTGCAGCGTGTTCGGCGTCGCTGCGCAGCTACCGTCCGCCTTGCGCAGCGTCGGATACGCAATGCCGAGCTGCGCGAGGTAGTTGGGAAACTTCTTCGGGTCGTAGTAGAACTTCTTCATCTCGGGACGATAGCGCGCGAGGATGTCGGTGTTGAGCTCGATCGCCGGGCGATCTTCCGGACGCATCAGCGGCTCGTACTTGACCGTCTTCGTCTGCACGTTCTTGAAGTAGCTCCACGCGGAGTCCACGAGCGCGGGAGTCATCAGTATGTCGAGCATCGTGAGCGCCTGCGCCTTCGCCCCGGCGGTCGCGCCCTTGTGCGCGATCGGCGTCGCCATCGCGATCGCATCGGACCAGTGGTGGCCGGGAAGATTCGGCACGTTCGAGGGATAGAGGAGCACGATCGTCGGCGCGTTCCACGAGATGTCGCCGATGTCATCCGAGCCGCCGCCCATGTTGAGCGAGTCCGGCACATCGCCCTCGAGCTTCGCGACCGCCGTGTCGAGCCCCGTCGAGTCGCCCTTCACTTCCTTCTGAATCGCGCGCGCGAAGCGCTGATCGTCCGCCGTCCACTTCGGCAGCCCGATCATCTTGATGTTCTCCGTCATGTCCTCGGCGATCGGCTTGTTGAAGTGGCCGGGCCATGCGGAGCCGAGCACGCGCTCGGACGCGAGCTTGGTGCCGGTCATCATCGCGGCGCCCTGCGCGACGGAGTCGCCGATCGCCCAGAGCTCCTTGATCTTCTTGTAATCCAGCTCGCGGAAATAGTACCAGACGGAGGCCGTGGGTGGCACGACGTTCGGCTGATCGCCGCCATTGCGGATGACGTAGTGCGAGCGCGTCTGCAGGCGCAGATGCTCGCGTCGGAAGTTCCAGCCGACATCCATCAGCTCGACGGCATCGAGCGCGCTTCGACCGCGCCACGGCGCGGCAGCGGCGTGCGCGGCCTGCCCCTCGAATGAGTAGAGCACGGAGACGAGCCCGCTGCCCTGCGACGCGCCCCATCCGGTTTGCAGATTGCTGCCGACGTGCGAGAAGAGCACGACATCGACGTCCTTGAACACACCGTCGCGCACGAGATACGCCTTGCTTCCGAGCTGCTCTTCGGCGACGCCCGGCCAGATTTTCAGCGTGCCCGAGATGTGGTCGCGTTGCATAATGTTCTTGATCGCTAAAGCCGCGGTAATGTTCACCGCCTGACCGGAGTTGTGTCCCTCGCCGTGCCCAGGACCGCCGGGAACGAGCGCGAGATGGCACGCGACGCCGGGGATCTGCGATGCCTGTGGAATGCCGTCGAGATCGGAGCCCAGCGCGATCACGGGTTTGCCGGAGCCCCACGTGGCGACCCACGCCGTGGGAATACCGGCGACGCCCTCTCGCACGGAGAAGCCGTTCGCCTTGAGCACGCCCACTATGTACTTCGAGGTCTCGAATTCCTGGAAGCCGAGCTCACCGAAGCTGTACACCTGATCGACGAACTGCTGCGTGAATTGCGCGCGGCCGTCGATGTCCTTGATAGCCTCGGCCTTGAGCGCGGCGAGCTTGGGGTTGAGCGGCGGCGCGGTCGTGAGCGTCGGTGCCGGCTTCTGCGCAGAGAGTGAGACCGCGCATGCGAGCAGCACGGGAAGACAGGACAGACCACGGGTGAGATGCACGCTCTAAAGCCTCCGCTCAGGGTGAGGCGGCGAAGATGGAGATTGCGCGCGCAATCAGCAACCGTGCGATTGGGCAGGTGGTCGCAACTGAAATGCGACTTCGGAGCGCTTACCTTTGTCGCGTGCCCGACCGTACTTCAGCCAAAGCGACGCGATCGCAGATCTTCATCGCCTTCGCTGCCGTCTACATCATCTGGGGTTCGACGTATCTCGCGATTCGCTTCGCGATCGAGACGTTGCCGCCAATGCTCATGGTCGGCACGAGATTCTTCGCCGCCGGCGGGATCATGTACGTGTGGCTGCGCGCGCGCGGTGCGGCCGCGCCAAAGGCAATTCACTGGCGCAGCGCGGCGATCGTCGGAATCCTGATGCCGGTGTTCGGCACGGGCGTGGTGGTGTGGGCCGAGAAGCGTGTGCCGAGCGGAATTACGGCGCTGCTGGTGGCAATCGAGCCACTATGGATCGTGCTGCTGCAGTGGCTGCGCCGTGGTGGGAAGCGACCGAGTGCGGCGGTGATCGCGGGCGTGGCGCTGGGGCTCGCGGGGCTGTATCTGCTCGTGAATCCGGGCGGCGACAGGGAGCAGGGGAGCCTGTTCGTCGAGGGCGTGCTGGTGCTGGCTGCGCTGTCGTGGGCGATCGGATCGCTCTATTCGAGGAATGCGCCGCAGCCTGAGGTGCACTTCCTCGGCACCGGAATGGAGATGGTCGTCGCGGGAGCGGTGTTGATCGTGGCGGGGCTCGTGGCTGGTGAGGCGAGCGCCTTCTCATTTGCCGCGGCGAGCGCGAAGTCGTGGATGGCGATGCTCTATCTGATCACTTTCGGGTCGATCATCGCGTACACGGCGTACGTGTGGCTGTTGAGCACCGTGAGCCCGACGCTGGTGTCGACCTACGCGTTCGTGAATCCGGTGGTGGCGGTGTTTCTCGGATGGGCATTCGCGAGCGAGCCGCTGAATGCGCGGATGATCGCGGCGGCCGCGATCATCGTGGGCGCGGTGGCGCTGATCACCATGGGCGGAAAAGAGGGCGGATGAGAAACGCGTGTGCCCGGTGAGTTGGGCGCACGCGCTGAGATTTTGGTGCGCTCGTGCGATCAGTCCCCCGCCGAGAGCTCCGGCGCACGCGCGCCCGCCGGCGCCGGCTTCTTCCCGAGGAACTTCGCGCTCGCCCATTCCTTGAGCTCATCGAGAATCTCGTAGATCGTCGGGATCACGATGAGCGTCAGCAGCGTCGACGTGATCACGCCGCCAATCACCGCGCGGCCCAGTGGCGCACGGAAGTCCGCGCCCTCGCCGTGTCCGATCGCCACGGGCATCATGCCCGCGATCAGCGCGAGCGTCGTCATGATGATCGGGCGCAGGCGAATCCTCCCCGCCTCGATCAGCGCATCGCGCCGCGACATCCCCTTCTCGCGCGCCCACTTCGCGAAGTCGATGAGCAGGATCGCGTTCTTCGCCACGATTCCCATCAGCAGCATCACGCCGATCAGGCTCATGATGTTGAGCGTGTCGCCCGTCATCAGCAGTGCGAGCACGACTCCGATCAGCGACAGCGGAAGCGAAATGAGAATCGCGAGTGGATCGAGGAACGATCCGAACTGCATCACGAGAATCAGATACATCAGGAGAATGGCGATGCCGAGCGCGGTGAAGATCTTCGTAAAGATCTCGGTTTGATCCTTCGCATCGCCGCCCTGTGTGATGCGATAGCCCGGCGGAAGCCGCAACGCGGTGAGGCGCTTCTTGATCATATCGGTCACCTCGCCGAGCGAGCGTCCCTGCACGTTGGCCTCGACGGCCACCACCGGCTCGCGATCGAGGTGATTGATCTGCGCCGGGCCCACCGTCTGACGGATGTTCGCGATCTGACCGAGCGGCAATGTCGTCGGATGTCCCTGTGCATTCGTCACCACGAGCGGCAAGCCCTGCAGATCCGACAAGTTCTCGCGCGCCTCCTTGGTGAGTCGCACCGTGACATCGCGCGTCTCGCCGCTCGGATCGGTCCAGTCTCCCGCCTTGAGCCCCGCGAACGCCGGCCGCAGCGACTGTGCCACCGCACCCACCGTGATTCCGAGCGTGCCGGCAAGCGGCCGGTTCAGCTCCACCTCGAGCTCCGGCTTTTCACCACGCGTCGAAAGCCCGACATCCACCGCTCCCGGCACGCGCGCGACCAGCGTCACTGCCTGCTCGGCCAGTCGCGTCAGCACGACCGGATCCGGACCGCGCATCTCCACCTGCACGGACTTCCGCGCTCCTCCGAAGCCGCTCGTGAACACCGAAACGGTGACGCCCGCCACGTGCGAGAACTCCGTCCGAAACTGAGCGCCCAAGTCGTCCTGGCTGATGTGCCGCTTCGCCTTGGGCACGAGACGCACGTACACGAGCGACTGATCCACGCCCGGCGCACGAAACGGAATCGCGCCGCCGATCGACGTGTAGGTGTACGCAACTTCCTTGTGCTTGCGCGCGAGCTCGGCGACCGCCTCCGTGCGCAGCCGCGTGTACTCGAGATTGCTGCCGCCGGGCGCCTCGATGATGAGGTTGATCTCGCTGCGATCGCTCACCGGCACGAAACCCACGCCGCCGATCCAGTACTGCAGGCCGATCGCCAACACGAACGTGCCACCTGCAAGCGTCGTCACCGCCACCCGATGATCGAGCGCCCACGCGATGATCGTCTTGTAAACGTCCGCCTGCTTGTCGAACCATTTGTTGAAGCGCGCGAGCGTGCGGCTGATCGGTCCGCGCGCACCCGCGCCGTGATCCTCGACCTGTGGGTCGGGCCAGTACGCCGAGAGCATCGGATCGAGCGAAAACGAGACGAAGAGCGACACGAGCACCGAGCACGCAATCGTCAGCGCGAACGGCTTGAACCACTGCCCCGCCTGTCCGTACATGAAGCCGACCGGAAGAAAGACGGCGACAATGGAGAATGTAGTCGCCGTGACGGCAAGCCCGATCTCATCAGTTCCCGTGTGAGATGCCGTGACGTGGTCCTCGCCGAGCTCGATGTGCCGCACGATGTTTTCTCGCACGACGATCGCATCATCGATGAGAATGCCGATGGCGAGCGACAGCCCGAGCAGCGACA
This sequence comes from Gemmatimonadota bacterium, assembly GCA_003142495.1. Classification (GTDB taxonomy): domain Bacteria; phylum Gemmatimonadota; class Gemmatimonadetes; order Gemmatimonadales; family Gemmatimonadaceae; genus FEN-1250. Next base: position 8,647 of record PLMM01000405.1, read on the forward strand.
TCGTGTTGAGCGTGAACCCGAATGCCCACACGGCGACGAACGACGCGAGCACCGACACCGGTAGCGCGAGCCCGGTGATCACCGTCGAGCGCCACGAATTCAAGAAGAGAAAGACCACGAGCACCGTCAGCAGCGCGCCCTCGATGAGCGCCTCCTCGACGTTGCGCACCGCATGGCTCACGCGCTCACCGGCATTCTGCACCTCGGCGAACTTTACCTCCGGCGGCAGCGTCTTCTGCAGCTCGTTGACCCGTGCCTGAATCGCGGACGCAACCTGCGTCGTGCTATACCCCTTCGACTTCAGAATCTCGATGCCGACCGCCTGCTTGCCGTTGAAGAGCGCCATCGAGCGCGCCTCTTCCGTTCCATCGTAGACGTTCGCGATCTGATCGAGTCGAATGATCTGTCCGTCGCGATTCGCGACGACGAGGTTGCCGAAGTCGGTCGCATTTTGCAGCCGGCCGCTCAGGCGTATGAGCTTCTCATCCAGCTTCCCGTTGAGCCATCCCACGGGGGACGCGAGATTCTGCTGACCCAGTGCCGTGACCACCTGTGCTACGCTCACGCCGGACGATTGCAAATCCGACGGGCGCAGCTCGACCACCATGTTGCGCTTCACCTCGCCGACGACGTTCACCTGCGCGACGCCGGCGATCGAGCGGAGATCGCTCGCGAGGCCGGGATCCGCTATCCGCGTGAGCACGGGCGCGGGCGTCGTCGGCGACGTGAGCACCAGCGTGAACACCGGCGCCTCGGCCGGATCGAAGCGCGTGAGGATCGGCTCCTTCATCTCCGGCGGCAGATCCTCGCGCTTCGTCGAGATCGCATCGCGCACATCCTGCGACGCCTGCTGAATCGGCTTGTCGAAATCGAAGAAGAGCGTGCACTGCGCAAGGCCGTCGATCGCGAAGCACGTCGACTGATCTCCGTCCAACCCGCTGATCCCCCAGATCGCATCTTCGACCGGCTTCACGATCTCGCGCTCGACCTCCGCCGGCGATGCGCCCGGATACGCGATGGTCAGTCCGACGATCGGCGCCTGAATGTCCGGGAACTCATCGGTGTGGAGATTGAGCAGCGCCGCGCATCCGAAGGCGACGAGCGCGACCACCGCCGTGACGGTGATGATCGGCCGCTTGATCGCAAAGTCGGAGATGAACATGGGCGGCGCTTAGCGAGTGCCCGCCGGCCGATCGCCGGTGGCAGTGATACGGACCTTCGTTCCGGGCGCGAGTCCCTGCGAGGCATTGGCGAGCAGCGTGTCGCCCGGGCTCACCCCAGCACTGAGCTCGACGCGTTCCGATGCGTTGTCGCGAATTCCAAGCTGCACCGGCACGCTCTCCACCGTTCCGTCCTTGATTCTCAGCACGATCGGCGTCACGCCGCGCTCGTCGACCGCTGACATCGGGACCATCATCCCCTGGCGATTCTCCGTCGCCACGCGGCCATCCGCAAACAATCCCCCGACGAGCGCGCTCTTCTCGTTCGGGATGGTCACGTACACGCGCACCTGGCGCGTTGTCGGGTCCGCCGTCGGATTGATGCGGTCGATACGGCCCGTGAATGTCTGGTCGCCATACCCGTTCACAGTGAAGAGCACCGGGGTACCGATCTTGAGCGTCGACAGCTGCTCCGCCGGCACCGAGCCTTCGAGGCGCATGCTCGCGGGATTGACGACGGACACGATCGCCGTTCCGGGTTGCACGACGTCGCCCGTGTTCACCGGCCGCTCGCTCACGAGCCCATCGAACGGCGCACGAAACGTCGTCTTGTCCTGCTGTTGCTGCGCGGACGTCAATCGCGCCTGCGCATCCGCCATCCCTGCCTGCGCCGCCGCGAGCGCGCGCTGCGCCGCCTCGACGTCGCGCGGCGCGACTGCGCCCGCCGTCTCCAAGCGCTGCTCGCGATCTGCATCGCGCGTCGCATTGTCGAGCGCGAGCTTGGCGGAGCGCAGTGCGGATTGTGCGGAGAGCAGCGCTTCACGGATAGCCGTGTCATCGATGCGCACGAGCGACTGACCTCCTTTCACCGGCTGTCCCTGCTCCACGTACGTCTGCACGATCGGGCCGGAGATCTCGGCGCGCAGCGTCGCTGCCTGCTGCGGCGTCATCGTGCCCGAGATCGCCGGACCCGTGCGAATGACGCCATTCGACGCGACTACGATTCCTTCCGTACCAACATTCGCGACCTCGCTACCTCCGATCGCCTTCGGATGCGCCTTCTTCCACTGCTGCCATCCCACGAGACCAATGATCACGGCGGCCACCCCGATCAGCCACCAACCCCAACGTGGAAATCCACCTCTCACACTCATGCCCGCCACCGTCATGGGGTCGTCCCCGGCGTCTGACTCGGCACTCCCGCCGGCAGATTCGCCGCCGCCGCCGACTGTCCCGTCGTCAAGCCGTTCGATTGTGTACTCGTCGCTCCGATCGCCGCTTGCTGCGATCCGCCCTGCGCCTGCGCCGCCGTAGCCGACGTTCCCGTGAGCGGCAAGTCGCGCAACAGCGCGAGCCGCATGCGCGCGACCTGCAGATCACGCGCAGCCGTCGCGCGATTCGCCTCCGCCTGCTGCAGCTGGATCTGCGAATCGTTGAGCTCCGTCTGCGTCGAGATCCCTTCCTTGAACCGCACCGTCGCGATCTGATACGCGCGCGTCGCCTGCTGCGCCGTGCCGCGGCTCGCATCCATCTGCGCCTGCGCCGACCGCAGCTTGTTGAGCGCGTTCAACGCGTCGAGCTCCGCGAGCTCGCGCGTCTGCTGCAGTTGCGCGCGCGCCGTCTGCAGGCCCGCGCTCGCAATCTGCTCGTCGCCGTGAATGTTGCCGCCCGTGAAAATCGGCAGCGTCAACGATCCGCCGACCGTCCAGTTCGATCTGAAGTCGGACCACGAAGGAAAGACGCCCGACGGATACGCCACGCGCCCGAACGCCGACGTCAACGCGAGCGACGGAATGCGCTCCGCGTGCGCGACGGTCACGGCGCTCTTCTGCGCGATGACGTTCTCCGACGCCTGCCGCACCGGCGCGCGACTCTCCGCCGACGTATCCGGCGCCTGCGTCAGCAGCGTCGTCACCGTCCCCGCCGGCGCCGCCGTCGAATCGTCGAGCGATGTCGTGAGCGACACCGAGTCGGTGAGCTTCAAATGCAGCAGCTGCTTGAGACGCGCGTATGCGATATCGCGATCGGAGCGCCGCTGGATGAGCACCGGCACCTGATTGTCGCGCGTCACCTGCGCGCGCAGTAGGTCGAACTCCGCCGCACTCCCCACCTGTCGCCCGAGCTTCGTTTGCGCGAGCGTGGTGTCCGCCTGCGAGAGCGTCGCCGCCGCGATGAGCACGAGCTGGTCCGTCAGCTGCGCATCATAGTAGGCCTGCGTGACATCGAGCGTGAGCTGCGCCTTGGCAGCGGTGAGCCCGATCGCCGCGCTCCGCCTCCCCGCATTCGCCGCGCGATACTGCGCCGTCACCCTGCCACCCGTGAACACGTTCTGCTGCAGCGAGAGCCCAAGGTTCCACTGATTCGCAGCGCCGAAGCCCAGATTCTGCAGCGATCCAAACGGATTGCTCCCGGCGCCGCAGCCGAGCGCGGATTCGAGCAGCGCGAGGCGCGCATCAGTCGGGGCGTCGGGATTGGGGGTGAAGGTGCTGCACGCCGGCGGACCACCGCNNCTGTCGCTGCCGAAGCTGAGCCCCGAGAACTGCGACTTGAGCGTGCGCGTGTAGCCCGCGCTTCCGAAAAGCTGCGGCAGGAACTGGCTTCGAGCCTTGCTCCGCTGCCCCTCCGCGCGCGTCACCCCCGCGTGCGCAATCGCCAGCTCCGGGCTCTTCGCCTCGGCGCTCGCGAGCGCATCGTCGAGCGAGAGCTGCCGCACCGGCGGGCTCGCCGATGTGTCGCTGCGCTGCGCCCTCGCGCGCGTCGCGATGAGGAGCGAGGCGACGGCGACGAGCGCAATCGATAGGGAAGCACTCCGGCTTTTCGTCACGGAGGGAAAGTAACTCGTCTGTGAAGGTGAGTCGATGAAAACGATCCGCGATGCTCGTCCTGCGCAGCGCGGACCGCCAAGGTTGCGACGAATGGCGAATGATATCGCGCTAGTGCGAGCCTGCGACAATGGCGCGAAAGCCATCTTCGCGCCATCGAATCGAGCCTCGCAGCCGCGCTGACGTCAGCCGCGGTTCTTCAAGTCGTTGAAGTAGCCCCACGTGAAGCCGATGACCGGGATCGTGAAGAAGAACCACCAGGTCATCGCACCGTACAGCGGCATCCCCGGAAATTTCTGGGAGTACGAGAGCTTGGTGTCGTTGTAGGTCACCCACATGAACACGAACAGCGCGATCGAAAATATCCAGCCGCCCACGAGCACGACTCCCTGCGTTCGCCTCGACATCTCGCCCCTCGCATTCGGTTTCCGAGGGCGCCCTCTTGGCGCCCGCTCGCTACGCACAAGATAGCTTTGCTCATGCTTCCGTCGCAAACGGTCGACCGCTATGCCATGGATTCGCCATGATTTGCCCATGAGCGCCACCACCATCCCGGCATCGCCTCCCCCACCGGCCCGCCGCGCTCCAGGCCCTCGTAGCCGCTATCCAGGCGAGCTCTTCATTCCGGAGCCGCAAAGTTTTCTTCCGGAACGACGCCTCGGCGAACAGTCCTCCGACCGTCCGCGCTTTGCGTATTTCCCTTTGGGTAGAGGTGCGCGTCAATGCATCGGTGAGCCGTTCGCGTGGATGGAAGGCATGCGAATGACGCTCCATTCTCAAACCTGAAGCGGAATGCCCACGATCCTCTCGCTCGTATTCGTTCTCTCCGGCGCCGCCGGGCTGATCTACGAGTCGATCTGGACCAGATACCTCGGACTGTTCGTCGGACACGGCGCCTACGCGCAGATCATCGTCCTCACGATCTTCCTTGGCGGCATGTCGATCGGCGCCTTCGTCGTCGGCAAGCTCTCGGAACGGCTTCGCGATCCCCTCGCAACCTACGCCTTCATCGAGCTCGCGATCGGGATCATCGGCTTCGCGTTCCACGACATTTTCGTCGCGGTCACCAACGCCTCGTACGACCACATCTTCCCGTCACTCGCCGGGTCGCCGCACATCGTGGTCGTCGTGAAGTGGACCATCGCCGCGCTCCTCATCCTCCCGCAGTCCATTCTTCTCGGCGCCACCTTCCCGCTCATGAGCGCCGGCGTGTTGCGCATCGTGCCGCGTCACCCTGGGAAGGTTCTCGCCGAGCTGTACTTCGCCAATAGCCTCGGCGGCGCAGTCGGCGTGCTGCTCGCAGGCTTCTGGCTCCTCGCTGCCGGCGGACTCCCGCTCACGCTCGTCGCCGCGGCCGCGGTCAACTTCGTCGTCTTCATCATCGCGCTCGGCGCCGCGCGCTTCGGCTCGCGCGTAGCGACTGCGCAGGAAGCGCCGGAGCCCGAGCCTGTTGGCGATACGCCTGCATCTGCCGAGCGAATGACCGACAGCCTCGCGCGCCTGCTGCTCATCGTCGCCTTCGGTACCGCCGTCGCCTCGTTCATTTACGAGATCTCGTGGATTCGGATGCTGTCGCTGCTGCTCGGGAGCGCGACGCACTCCTTCGAGTTGATGCTCTCGGCATTCATCCTCGGGCTTGCCCTCGGCGCGCGCTGGGTACGCTCGCGCGCCGATCGCTTTGCCGATCCCGTGCGCGCGCTCGGCGTCGTGCAGTGCGCAATGGGGCTCGCAGCACTCGCGACGATTCCCCTCTATCTCGCCAGCTTCGGTTGGGCCGCGTCGTTCATCAGCGCGCTCAAGATCACGGATGGGGGCTACGACCTCTTCACTGTCGCGCGCTACGTCGCGTGTCTCATCGTGATGCTTCCGTCGACATTTTGCGCAGGGATGACGCTCCCGCTCATCACGCGGATGCTGATGCGCCGGGGCGATGGGGAACGCGCGATCGGCATCGTGTATGCGTCGAANNCGAACACGCTCGGCTCGATCGTCGGCGTGGTGCTCGCGGGGCTCGTGCTCCTGCCGCTCGTCGGTCTCAAGGTGCTCCTCGTTTTGGGAGCAGCGGTCGACATGGCGCTCGGCGTCGTGCTGCTGCGTGTATCGGGCGCGAGCACCCAGCGCGGCATGCGCCTCGTCTATCGCGCGGCGTTCGTGATGGCGGCCGCTACGATCGCGTCGCTCGCGCTCAATCATTTCGATCAGATCGTGCTCTCGAGCGGCGTCTACCGCTACGGAACTCTTCCCGATCCGCGAGGGCGCCACATCGACTTCTATCGCGATGGGCGCACGGCGACGGTCGCCGTCGGCCACACCGATCCGGAAGGGTTCACGTGGATCGCGACGAATGGAAAGCCGGATGCGTCCGTCGATCGCGCGTGGTTCTCGCCGCGCGACACGACGAAGCGACGCGTGCTCAACGGCGACATCTCGACGCAGGTGCTCATCCCCGTCGTCACCCTCGCGCACATGCCAAACGCGCGCCTCGCCGCGGTGATCGGCCAGGGCTCGGGGATGACGTCGCACTTTCTGCTCGCGAGCCCGAAGCTCGAGCAGGTGGTCACCATCGAGATCGAGCCGCAGATGATCGAGGGGTCGCGCCTCTTCTATCCCGCAAATCATCGCGTGTTCGACGACCCGCGCTCGCGCTTCGTCGTTGACGACGCGAAGTCGTTCTTCGCCACCGATGCGCGGAAGTACGACATTATCATCTCGGAGCCGAGCAATCCGTGGGTGAGCGGCGTCTCTGGGCTCTTCACGGATGAGTTCTACCATCGCGTGCGCGGCTACCTCACGCCGCACGGCGTGTTCGGGCAGTGGCTGCATCTCTACGAGATCGACGATGGGCTCGTGCTCAGCGTGCTCGCGGCCATCCATAAGAATTTCGCGTCGTACTCGGTGTATCTGACGTCGAACGACGACATGCTCATCGTCGCCTCGAATCAGGCGCAGCTCCCGGCGCCTGACTGGAGCGTGCTCACGCAGCCCGGCATCGCCGCGGATCTGGGCGGCGTGGTGCCCTTCACGCCGCAGTCGCTCGCCGCGACGCATCTCATCGAGCGACGGGCGCTCGCGCCGCTGCTCGACCGGCTCGGGAACCCCAACTCCGACTACCGCCCCGTTCTCGATCTCGGCGCCGAGCGCACCCGTTTCAAGCGCGAGACCGCGAAGGGATTCGGCACGCTGCGCGTCGAGCGCTTCGACATGCTCGCCGCGATGTTCGGCGAGCGCCGCCCCTTCGACGACGCCGCGCTGACGACGATCCCGGAGATCTGGCAGCTGCACGCGCTCACCGTCGGCGCCGCGCTGCGTATTCCGTCGCTCGATGTGGCCGATGATACTGCCGGCGGACGAGACGCGCGCGACGCACGGCAGCGCCTGTGGGAGCTGAACGTCGGTCTCGCGGCAGGAGCACCGCCCCCTGACTGGAAGCGGTGGACGAGCTCCGCGCTCGAGGTCGAGCGCTACATCCATGCTGGCACCGCGGGTGTCGCCTGGGAACCGTTCTACGCCTCGCTCGCAGCCTACATGAAGCGCGCGCACGCGCCGGCGAAGGTGCGCCAGTCGATCGACTTTCGCCACGCACTCGCGCTCTGGAACTTCAAGGCCGCGTCCGCGCTCGCCGACTCACTCGCACCCGATGCGTTGGCGGGCAAGAGTTGGTCGCAGGTCGACGAGATCCGCGAGGGCGGCGTCGTCGCGAAGCTCAAGATCGGCGACGCGGTCGGCGCGCGGAAGCTGTGGGTGTCGCTGTCGAAAGCCGCCACGCGCAATTCGGACGCGCTGCGTTCGGTGCTTCTCGACTCGTACATCATCGACGCCTACAGGAAAACGGCACGCCCATGAGGACGTGCCGTTTTTCGTAGCGAGGTAACGAGCGGAGAGCCTTAGCTCTTCAGCGTGTTGTCCTTGATCGACTTCGCCTGCGTGAGGTGATCCTGCACCTTGGCGATCGACGCGTTGACGGCCGCCTTCAGCTCCGGAGCCTTTGCTGACTGCGACGCATCGTTGAGCTTATCGAGAACCTTCTGGTGTGTGTCGACCTGTATGCCCATGTAGTCTTCGTCGAAATTCTTGCCGGCCTTCTTGCCCTGAAGATCCTTCAGATCCTTGTCGCCGTTCTTCGCGAGATCCTGCACGTCACTCTTGGACGTGTCGGGCGTGATCGCGAGCTTCGTCGCGAGCGCGTTGCCATCGGCGAGCATCTTCGTGTGATCGGCGATCATGAGCGCCGCGAACTTCTTCACCGCGGGATTGGTCGCCTTCTGCCGCGCCACCTTCGCCTCGGCGATCTCACCGGAATTCGCGGTCTTCGCGAAGGCGAGAATCTGCGCATCGGTCCAGTCATTCTTCGTGCTGACGACCGAGCCGGCCGACGCAGTCGTGTCAGCCATCGAGGGCGCGACCGTCGTGTCGGACACTGCAACATCGACCTTCTTCTGGCAGGCGCCGAGGACCGTGCAGGCGGCAACGGTGGTGGCGATGGTAAAACGCGATAGAGAGCGGTTCATGTTTTCCTCCGTAGAGTCACTGGCCCGCGCAACGCCCGGGCTCGCCACTATGACTTTGCAAGAGACGCTCCCTGAGTCGCGTCTCGCCTCGGATTTGGGCTTCCGACTTGATATTTTTCTCCTGCTGAAGCCGCTTCATCGTCTCGCGCGCGCGCGGCCTCGATTCCGCGGGCACTCCTTCTCTTCGCACTCTAATTGGACATTCTCTTGCTTTCAGGGTATTCAGTATCAGTCGAGCCCCGAATTCGCCCCGCGCCCGGCCCGTTTCACTTACAGCACTTAGGAGCTTGCATGCAACTGCACATTGCCCGCCGCGTCGGGTTGCTCATTCTCGGCAGCGCGATCGCGACGTCGGTCGCTCCGGCGCAGGGCGCCGCGGCCTACGCGCCCGGGAAGCTGCGCTATCACGTGACGACGGTGAGCACGCGGGCCCAGCCTTTGGGCGGCGGACGTGCGCCCTTCGACTACACGACGACGACGAATCAGTGGATTGCACTCGAGGTCGCGCCGCACTCCGACGATACGCTCACGATCGCGATGACCGTCGATTCGATTCGCATCTCGTCGACGCTCGATGCGCCGCCGCCGGACATCGCGGTGCTGCAGGGCGCAAAGTTCGCGGGAACGATGTCGTTGCGCGGGCACGTGTACACGCTCGTCCCGTCCGCGGGCACGAATGACGGGAAGCTCGGCGCAACCGCCACTGCGCTCAAGCGCTTTCTCCCATTGCTCCCGAGCCGCTCGCTCGCGGCCGGCACGAGCTGGGCCGACACCGTCGTCGAGCATCCGAACGTTGGCACGCTCAAGATCACGTCGAGTTCCGTCACCACGTACAAGGTCGCCGGCGACACCACCGTGAGTGGCCGGCACGCGTGGCGCATCGATCGCTACACGACGATCGCGCAGCTGGGGAAGGGCATGGAGGGTGGACAGCCGCTCGAGATCAGCAGCAGCGGCACCGTCACCGGCATGCAGTTCTTTACCGACAAGGGCGTTCTGCTCGGCGGTACGAGTACGCAGCGCACGGATCTGCAGGAGAAGATGAACGAGTCTGAGGGTGCGCCGATTCAGCAAACCTTCAAGTCGACGGTCGAGCTTCTCCCTTCCGGTCGCTAGCCTGCACTGATGCGTCGCCGCATGCTCGCGTGCACCGCGCTCCTCGCGATCGTTTTCGTCGCGGGGGCGCGCGAGCTCGACGCGCAGACCGTGCGCTACGGCGTCCTGGACGACTCGGTGTCGGCGCAGCTTCGCGCCGCATGGACCGATGACTCCACCCAGAGCGAGCGCGCGTACTGCATTCAGCGCGCGCGCATCGCCTCACGCCCCGCGCTGGGCGGCGGCTCCGACTCGATCTTCCGCGTGCTCGCGGTGAGGCCGGCAGTCACCACGGGGCAGGATCCGAATCACGTGCAGTTCGAGTGCGCGCCGGGCACTCCCGAGCTGCACACGCACACTCCCGCCACCTGCCTCACGGATGATGCGGGCTCGTGCCGCGCCGATGGCCCTCTTGCGTACAGTTGTCAGCCGAGCCGCTCGGACTACGAGGAGCTGATCGCGCGCGGAGATCAGTACGGAATCATCCAGTGCGATCGGCGCGCCTTCCGTTTTTATTACCCGAGCGAGTACGCGGCAGCCCCGCAGAGGTCACGAAGCACCGGCTCCGCCCCCTGAGACGGCAAACATCTCACTCCATGCCGGGCTCGTGGACCGCTGATTGCGTTGAGGAGAGGTGTTAGCTCCTCATAGCAGCGCAGGCGCGAGTGTCGCACACGAATCCGAGTACAATTCTAGTGATCGCGAAAGAGCCGCTCATCCAGACGCTCATGTGCTCTCTCGTCGAGCTCTCTGGACACAACGCCACTCAGGCGCGCGGGGACGAGACCGTCACGTCGGCGATCCATCGCGTGCGCCCGGATCTGCTCCTGCTCGACTGCGAGCACGACAGCGCGTGCGAGCAGGAGGCGTACGACGCCGCCGTGAGCGTGGGGGCCGAGGTGCTGCTCTTTACCCCGGCGCGCACGAACGACGAGGTGGCGGATTTCGCGAGAATCCGCGGGCTCCGCTCGATGGCGCTCCCGATCCGCCTGCGCGAGTTTTCGGAGACGCTCGAGACGTCGCTGCAGGCCTGATTTTCGAACGCCTCGGGCGGAAAAAAGCCCGTTAGCTTTCACGCATGACAAATCCAACCGAAGTCGCCACGCTGGGCGCCGGATGCTTCTGGTGCGTCGACACGCTCTTCCGCGAGCTGCGCGGTGTGACGAAGGTCGTCTCCGGCTACGCCGGCGGCGCGCGAGCGAATCCGACATACGAGCAGGTGTGCACCGGCGCGACCGGGCACGCGGAAGTCGTGCAGATCACCTTCGATCCGCAGCAAATCAGCTATCACGATCTGCTCGAGGTCTTCTTCAGCGTGCACGATCCGACGACGCTGAATCGCCAGGGCGCCGACGTCGGCACGCAGTATCGATCGGTGATCTTCGCGCACACGCCCGAGCAGCGGAAGACCGCCGAGAGTACGATCGCGGAAGTCGACGCGAAGAAGATCTGGGACGATCCGATCGTCACGCAGATCGTCGATGCGCCGGAGTTTTACGCCGCCGAGGCGTACCATCAGGATTACTATACGAACAATCCGAACCAGGGATATTGCCGCGTCGTGATCGCGCCGAAGGTGGCGAAGTTCCGATCGAAGCAGCTCGCGCGACTGCAGCGCTGATTGCTGGGCACACCACGCAAAACGGGGAGAGCATTTTCGCTCTCCCCGTTTTCGACCAGCACTGCTTCAGCGTTACGGCGTCTTCGCGGCACGCGCGCTGTCTGCACGCTGCGTTTCCTTCGTGGACGGAATGCCCATGCGAACGCTGTCGACCGGCGAAACCTGCAGCGGGTCGTGGTTCACGCGAACGGTGTCGACGGGGGTGGCCGAGGAATCCATCTTCATTCCCGACATGCTGGACGAATCGGTCGTCGTCGTGGTGGTGGTGGTCGTCGCGCTATCGCCCTGCTGGCTGTGCGTTGGCGTCGGAGCAACCGCGCCGGTGCACAGCCAGCAGGGCGA
>PLMM01000302.1:0-217 GCA_003142495.1 Gemmatimonadota bacterium
CATTCGGATCAGCGACGAAGTTCGGCACGCCGGCGCCCGAGCAATTGAGCAGCAGCGCGCCCGTTCCGGTGTTCGAGTACGCGAACGACATCCAGCTGTACGGATCGCGCCCGGTGAATATCCCCGCGCCGCCGCGGATCGCGGTGCCGTCGCGCACATCCCAGTGGAAGCCCACTCGCGGCGAGAACTGCGTGACCGGTGCGATGAAGTCGCTCGT
>PLMM01000302.1:266-8606 GCA_003142495.1 Gemmatimonadota bacterium
ACGTTCCACGCATCCTGCGCGTACGCCGACAGCTGGTGCACGCCGAAGTCCGACGTCGCGGCACCGGGCTCGAGCGCGAGGTTGCGCATGAAGCGCGAGGGCCGCCCCGCCGCCAGCGAGTCGAGATCGAAGAAGACGTACTGCCCGGTCGCGTTCGAGAAATTGCCGAAGGTGAAGTGCATCAGCTCGGCCTGCGCGCCCACCGTCACCGTGTGATTGCCGAACGAGCGCGTGAGGTTGTCGGTCAGCTCCGCGTCGCGCTGGCGCAGCGTGAGCAGCTGGCTCGACGGATCGGCGCCAGCGATCAGCCGCGTGCCGGCTGCGCCGACGTTCGTGACGAAGATCGCGGGCGCGTCGCTCGCGGTGCTGCGCGGCTCGTTCGTCACCGCGTACCCCGCGAGCACCTCGTTCGAGTAGTCGCCGAAGAGCGTCGTCCATTTGCCATGCCCCGCCCACGTACGCGCCTCAGGCGCGAACGCCGCCGACGTCAGGCGATAGTCGCCGTTGATCGCGCGCGCGGGGGAGATCGAGTCCTGCGTGATCCCGTGCGCGTAGTTGATGCTCAGTTCGGCCGTTCCAGTTTTCCCCGTGACGGCGGTGATCTTCGCGAAGATGTTCTGTGCATCACTCGACGTGTTGAACGCGCCGAATGATCCCGGATTGATGCCAAAGCCGTTCAGGATCGACGCGAAGCGTTGCGCGCTGTCCGCCGTGATGCCGACGTTCGACGTCGAGCCGATCGTCGGCCCCGAGAACGGCGTGACGCGATGCCGAAACTCGCCGGCCGCGAAGAAGTGCAACTTGTCCTTGATGATCGGGCCACCAACCGATCCGCCGTACTGCTCCACGTTGAAGTTCGGGCTGCCGTTCCCCGCGGTGTCGTTCCCCGCGAGCGACTGGCCCTGATAGAATCCGAAGAGCGAGCCGTGAAACTCGTTCGTTCCCGACTTCGTGATCGCGTTGATCTGCCCGCCCGTGAAGCTCCCCTGCCGCACGTCGAAGGGCGCGGTCTGGATCTGGAATTCCTGCACGGCCTCGAGCGGCAGCGAGCGCGCGCCCTCCTGTCCGCCGGGCGTTCCGCTGCCGCGGCTCAGCCCGAAGTAGTCGTTGTCGCTCGCGCCGTCGACCTCGATGTCGTTCATCCGATTGTTCGCGCCCGACACCGACGTTCCCGTCACCTCGGGCGCCGTTTGCAGGAGCTCGGTGAAGTCGCGGCTCAAGAGCGGGAGCTTGTGGATCGAGCTGTCGCTCACCGTGTGCGCGGCGCCCACGTGCGACTGTGCGAGCACGGGGCTCTGCGCCTTCACCACCACCTCCGCGAGCTTCGCAGTATCGGGCGAGAGCACGAGCGAGAGCGAGTATCGCTGGCCGAGCGAGAGCATGATCCCGTCGCGTGCGGCGAAGAGCCCCGTCGCGCGCGCCTCCACGCGATACGGGCCGCCCGGAGACAGATGCTCGGCCGCGAATCGTCCGCCTGCATCGCTGCGGAGCTCGAGATGCGCGCCGGTGCGCCTGTTGACGATGGTGACCAGCGCGGCGACGGGCGCGCCCGCGCTGTCGGTGACCCGCGTGGTGCCCTCGATGGCGGCGTCGGTGACGCCCTGGGCGGCTGTGGTGGACGCGCCGACGATCGCGAGCGCGGAGGCGAGACAGGCGATTCGATAAAACACGGGCACGTGAGGTTCGAGGGCGTGGTGCAGCGAGGACAGAAGATGCTACGCCCTTGAACCCCGATATGCAACACGTTGCCTATCGATGTGCCATATTACAGAATGTCGGGTAACGAACGAGGTTCAGGCCCTGAGCAGCTTGCCCGCGGCGATGTCGCTCGCCTCGACGATCGCCTTGTGCCACTCGTGATAGACGAGGATCAGCCGGCGCGCGAGCGGCGTGAGCTTCGCACCGCCGTGCTCCGAGCCGCCGCGCGTGATGTCGAGAATCGGCGCGCCCAAGGTGCGCTCCATCTGGCGAATGCGGTTGATGCACGTGCGATAGCTCATGTCGCACGAGTCGCAGGCGCCGCGGATCGTGCCCGCAACGTCGACCGCCTCGAGCAGGCGAATGTAGCGAGGCCCGACGAAAAACTCGCCGTCGCAGGTGAGCCACCCCTTGAGCCGCGTCTGCACCCGCCCATCGAGAAGCCTCGGCGCCGTACTCGCAGTAGATGCGCGCTTCGTTTTCCCCGCGCGCGCAGTTGCCCTGCGTGGCGCGCTCGTTTTCCGTGCCACCGATATCGACATAAGTTCAAAGTGCACACCGTTCGCGCGGAACGGAAGCACGCAGAAAACTTCACCCGACAGAACTCATGAACCCCAAGCGCGCTCTCCCGTTTCTCGCCGCCATCGTCGCCCTGGCGACGCTCTCCGCCTGCACGAAGCACGATGTCGCCCCGCCCGCCGACGACACCATAGTCGTCTTCAACGCCGGCAGCCTCGCGCGCCCGCTGCGCGCCGCGCTCGACTCGTTCACCGCGGGCACGAACATCAAGATCGAGCAGGAGAACGCCGGCAGCATCGAGACCGCACGCAAGCTCACCGAGCTCCATCGTATCCCCGACCTCGTCGGCTCCGCCGACTACCAGATTTTTCCGAAGTATCTGATGCCGGGGCAGACGAGCTGGTACGCGCGCTTCGCGCGGAATCGGATGGTGCTCATGTATACGCCGAAGTCCAAGTCCGCGTCGACCATCGACTCACTCAACTGGTACAAGGTGCTCGAGACGAAGGGCGTGCAAACCGGCCGCGCCGATCCGGCGCTCGATCCGAACGGCTATCGCTCGCTCGTCGTGATGCGGCTGGCGGAGCTCTACTACAAGCAGAAGGGACTCACCGATCGCCTCATCGCGAATTCATCGGCGCACATCGTTCGCCCGAAGGAGGTCGACCTGATGGGACTGCTGCAGGCCGGCGAGATCGACTACGCGTGGTCGTACGAGTCGGTGGCGCAGGCGGCGAAGCTCCCGTACGTCACCCTCCCGCGCGCAATCGATCTGAGCGAAGCTGCGGACTCCGCGCTATACGCGCTCGCGACGGTGCGCATTCCGGGAAACACGCCCGCGGACACGGTCGAGCTCAAGGGCGAGCCGATTCTCTACGGCTTCACCGTGCCTCGCGATGCGCCGCACAAAGTGCTCGGCGAGAAGTTCGCCGCGTTTCTGATCTCTGATGCCGGGAAGCGCATTCTCGCGCGCGAGCATCTCGACGCGCTGCCCGCGCCGATCTTCGTTGGGGATTCGATACCTATACTCACCGCGCCCAGGAGCGCGGGGGTTCAGTCGCACTAGTGCGGAGTACGCTCTACGCGACCGCGAACAACCGCTTCGCACTCTTGAGCGCCTCGACCAGCTGCTCCACATCGTTCTCGTCGTTGTAGACGTAGAACGACGCGCGCGCCGTCGCCGTCACACCGAGCCTCCGCATGAGCGGCTGGGCGCAGTGGTGCCCGGCGCGGATGCAGATGCTGCGCTCGTCGAGCAGCGTCGCCAAATCGTGCGGATGGATGTCGGCGACGGTGAAGCTCAGCACCCCGCTCCGCTCCGCGGCGCTCGGCCCATGCACGCGCACGCCCTCGATCGCCGACACGCGCTCGTGCGCAACTTTTACCAGCGCGCGCTCGTGCGCCGCCACTGCATCCATCCCAATCGCCGTCAGGTAGTCGCACGCCGCCGCGAGCCCCACGGCGCCCGCAACGTTCGGCGTTCCCGCTTCGAGCCTGTGCGGCAACACGTTCCACGTCGTCTGCTCATCGCCAACGAAGGCGATCATGTCGCCGCCCGTCTGATACGGCGGCATCGCATCGAGAATCTCGCGGCGCCCGATGAGCACCCCCGTGCCCATCGGGCCGAGCATCTTGTGCGCGCTGGCGGCGTAGATGTCGACGTCGAGCGCGTCGAAGCTCACGGCCATGTGCGGCGCGCCCTGCGCCCCATCGCACACCGACAGCGCGCCCACGCTGCGCGCGATCGCCGCAATCTCCGCCACGGGATTGATCGCACCCAACACGTTCGACACGTGATTGAACGCGATCACTTTCGTCTTCTCGCTCACCAGCGCCGCGAGCACCTCCACATCCGCTCGGCCATCCGCCGTGAGGGGACAGATCGTGAAGATCGCGCCGCGCTCGATGGCGATCTGCTGCCACGGGACGAAGTTCGCGTGGTGCTCCGCGCCCGTGACGATCACCTCGTCGCCGGCGCCGATGTTGGCCCGCCCCCACGCCGCCGCCACGA
This sequence comes from Gemmatimonadota bacterium, assembly GCA_003142495.1. GTDB lineage: Bacteria > Gemmatimonadota > Gemmatimonadetes > Gemmatimonadales > Gemmatimonadaceae > FEN-1250. Next base: position 4,495 of record PLMM01000302.1, read on the forward strand.
CGTTCAGGCTGTCCGTCGTTCCGCGCGTGAAGATCACGCATGCCTCGTCGCGCACGCCGAAGAATCGCGCCACGGCCTCCCGCGCGCGCGCGTATCGCTCCGTGGCGCGCGCCGAGAGCGCATATGCGCCGCGATGCGGGTTCGCGTAGTCCGTCTCGTAGAAGTCGTTCATTGCGTCGAGCACCGCTCGCGGCTTCTGCGCGGTCGCGGCCGAGTCGAGATAGACGAGCGCGGGATTGGCCGAGAGCAGCGAGAAGTCGCTGCGAGGAACGATCGCGCTCATACGGCGGTGGAGCCCGTGCCGCCCGTGAGCGCCGAGTGCAGCGCGTGCCACGGGAGCACCGCGCACTTCACGCGCTGCGGCAGCCGCGCGACACCCGCGAAGACACGCAGAGTGGGTGGCAGATCGTCGAGCACGGTTTGTCCCGTCGCCATGCCGCGGAACTGCTCGATCAGCGCGTCAGCCTCCGCGCGCGTCTTTCCCTTCACGATGCTGGTCATCATCGACGCCGACGCGCGCGAGATCGCGCAGCCACTGCCCTGGAACGACGCATCGGCAATGCGATCGCCATCCATGCGCAGGTAGAGGGTGAGCTCGTCGCCGCAAAGTGGATTCACGCCGCGCTCCTCGATCGTCGCATCCGCCATCGCGCAGTAATTGCGCGGCCGGCGATTGTGGTCGAGGATCACTTCCTGGTAGAGCGCAGACGTATCGGTCATGCAGCTACCCGCCCCCCCCCCGAGAAAGTGCTACGGCGTTGCGCTCGAGCCCGAAAAGCGCTCGAGCGTCGCGCGCTCGAGCTCACTGCGCACCGCCTCCACCTCGATCGTCTCGAGCACATCCGCCGCGAACGCGTACGTGAGCAGCTTCGTCGCCGCATCCGTCGAGACGCCGCGGCTCCTCATGTAGAAGAGCGCCATCTCGTCCAGTCGCCCGACCGTCGCGCCATGCGTGCAGCGCACATCGTCGGCGAAGATTTCGAGCTGCGGCTTGGTGTCGATGCGCGCGCGCTCGCTCAGCAGCAGGTTGTTGTTCGTCTGCTTGCCATCGGTCTTCTGCGCGATCGGATAGACGTACACCTTTCCGTTGAACACACCGTGCGCCGAGCCGCTCAGAATGCCCTTGTAGATCTCGCGGCTGAAGCAGTTGGGCTGCGAGTGGATGATGTTCGTCTGGTGATCGACGTGCTGCTCGTCGTCGGCCATGTAGAGGCCGTTGAGCGTCGCGCCGCACCCTTCGCCATCGAGATTCGTGTAGATGTTCGTGCGCGAGAGCGCGGCGCCCGTCGCGAACGAGAACGACAGGTAGTGGCTGTCGCGCGCCTGCTTCGCGTCGATCGTGTGCACGTGGAAGGCGCGCTGGCTCTCGCGCTGGATCTTGTAGTGCGTGAGCGTCGCGCCCTGCTCCACCTGCACTTCCGTGACGGCGTTCGTGAAGTAGCCGCTGTCGCCGAGCGAGACGTAGCTCTCGATGACGGTGGCCTTCGAATGGTGCCCCGCGACGATCAGGTTGCGCAGATGCGCCACCCCCTTCGCGGCGTTCGCATCGGAAACGAAGATCACGTGCAGCGGAATCGGCGACTCGATGTACGGCGCGATGTGAATCACCGCGCCGTCGGACATGAATGCCGCGTTGAGCGCGCTGAACGAGCGATCTTCGGATGGGGAGAGCTTGCCGAGCCACGGCTCGATGAGCGATGGCTCATCGCGCATGGCGGTCGAGAGATCGATCGCGCGAATGCCGGTTGCGAGCGAGGCCGGCGTCGACAGCGACGCGTCGTACTTGCCGTTCACGAACACCAATACCGGCCAGTCGCTCTGCCCAAACTGAAATGGCTCGAGCGCGCTCTTCGCAACCTGCCCCGAGGCGCCACGCAGCGGCGTGAACGTCGCCTCGGCGATCGACGACACGCTCGTGAAGTGCCAGTCCTCGTTGCGCGGGGTGGGGAAGCCGAGCGCCGCGAAACGCTCGATCCCCTGGCGGCGCGTGGTGCGCAGCCAGTCGGGTTCCGCGCGCGCGCCGTTGTTCGAAAGAGTCGTGAAGTCCGCGAGGTACGGCGCGGTCACGATGCCAGCGCTCCCTGCGGCTCGACGAGCCAGTCGTAGCCCTTGGCCTCGAGCTCGAGCGCGAGGCTCTTGTCGCCGGACTTCACGATCTTGCCGTGCGCGAGCACGTGCACGAAGTCGGGGACGATGTAGTTCAGGAGCCGCTGATAGTGCGTGACGACGATCGTCGCGTTGTCGGGGCGCTTGAGCGCGTTCACGCCGTTGGCGACGATGCGGAGCGCGTCGATGTCGAGCCCCGAATCGGTTTCGTCGAGCAGCGCGAGCCTGGGCTCGAGCACCGCCATCTGCAGAATCTCGTTGCGCTTTTTCTCTCCGCCCGAGAAGCCCATGTTCACGGAGCGGCTGAGCATCTCGACGTCCATGTCGACGAGCTCGAGCTTCTTTTCCATGTAGTCGAGGAACTCGAGCGGATCGACCTCCTCCTGTCCGCGCGCGGCTCGGATGGAGTTGAACGCCGAGCGCAGGAAGTACGCGTTCGACACACCGGGGATCTCGATCGGATACTGGAAGGCGAGGAAGACGCCCTGCTGCGCGCGCTCCTCGGGCTGCAGCGCCAGCAGATCGATCCCCTGGTACGTCACCGAGCCGCCGGTGACCTCGTACGCGGGATTTCCCGCGAGCACCTGCGCGAGCGTGCTCTTGCCGGAGCCGTTGGGCCCCATGATGGCGTGTACTTCGCCGGCCGCGACGTCGAGCGTGATGCCGCGGAGGATGTCGCGATCACCGGCCTTGGCGTACAGATCCTTTATTTCGAGCACGAAACGATAATCCTTTGGAAGTCGAGGAGCCGCCGGATCAACCGACGCTGCCCTCGAGCGTGATGCCGAGGAGCTGCTGCGCCTCGAGTGCGAACTCCATCGGGAGCTCCTTGAACACATCCTTGCAGAAGCCGGCGACGATCATCGACACCGCGTTCTCTTTCGAGATGCCGCGCTGCGTGAGATAGAAGATCTGATCCTCGCCGATCTTCGACGTGGACGCCTCGTGCTCCAGCGTCGCCGTCTGATTCTGCACTTCGATATACGGGAAGGTGTGCGCGCCGCACCTGTTTCCAATCAGCATCGAGTCGCATTGCGTATAGTTGCGCGCGAACGCCGCCTTCGGCAGCACCTTCACCTGGCCGCGATAGCTGTTGTTCCCCTGTCCGGCCGAGATGCCTTTCGAGACGATCGTGCTGCGCGTGTTGCGGCCGATGTGGATCATCTTCGTGCCCGTGTCGGCCTGCTGGTGGTTGTTCACCACCGCCACCGAATAAAACTCGCCCACCGAGTTGTCGCCCTGCAGGATCACGCTCGGATATTTCCACGTGATCGCGGAGCCTGTCTCGACCTGCGTCCACGAGATCTTCGCGTTCTCACCGGCGCACTTGCCGCGCTTGGTGACGAAGTTGAAGATGCCGCCCTCGCCATTCTCGTCGCCGGCAAACCAGTTTTGCACCGTAGAATACTTGATCGTCGCATCCTTGAGCGCGATCAGCTCGACCACGGCCGCGTGCAGCTGGTTCGTGTCGCGCTTGGGCGCCGTGCACCCCTCGAGGTAGCTCACGTACGCGCCCTCGTCGGCGATGATCAGCGTCCGCTCGAATTGGCCCGTGCCTTCCGCGTTGATGCGGAAGTACGTCGACAGCTCCATCGGGCAGCGCACGCCNNGCACCAGCTCGGGATGCTCGCGCACCGCCTCGCCGAAGGAGCAGAAGATGATTCCGAGCTTGCTGAGCTCCGCCTTGAAGCTCGTGCCGACACTCACCGAGTCCATCACGACGTCGACGGCAATGTTGTTCATCCGCTTCTGCTCGTTCATCGAGATGCCGAGCTTGCCGTACATCTCGCGGAGCTTCGGATCGACCTCATCGAGGCTGCCGAGCGTCTTCTTTGGCTTGGGCGCCGAGAAGTAGATGACGTCCTGGTAGTCGATCGGCTTGTATTTGACGTTGGACCAATGCGGTTCCTGCATGGTGGTCCAGCGCGCGTAGGCCTTGAGACGCCAGTCGAGCAGCCACTTGGGCTCGCCCTTCTTGGCGGAGATCAGCTTGACGGTATCCTCGT